>NZ_JBHUWC010000002.1:0-93946 GCF_042670225.1 Isoptericola sp. NPDC057191
CGTTCTGACACCTCAGAACGTGTACAACCACCTGTTCGGCGACGGGGGTCAGCGGCCCAGGACCGCCCGGGTCGCGACGTCGGGCCGCAGGTCGAGGCGCCGCAGCAGCTGCGCGTTGAGGGCCACCACCACGGTGGACAGCGACATCAGGAGCGCCCCGACCGACATCGGCAGCACGAACCCCACCGGTGCGAGCACGCCCGCCGCCAGCGGCACCGACAGCAGGTTGTAGCCCGCCGCCCACCACAGGTTCTGCTTCATCTTCCGGTACCCGGCCCGGGACAGCTCGATCACCGACAGCACCGACCGGGGGTCGTCGCTGGCCAGGATGACCCCTGCCGACGCGATGGCGACGTCCGTGCCGGCACCGATCGCGATGCCGACGTCGGCCTGCGCGAGGGCCGGGGCGTCGTTGACGCCGTCCCCGACCATCGCGACCCTGCTGCCCTCCGCCTGCAGCTCCGCGACACGCGCCGATTTGTCCCCGGGCCGCACGCCCGCGAACCAGCGGTCGACGCCGAGCTCCTCCGCCACGGACCGCGCCACGGCCTCGGCGTCGCCGGTGATCATCACGACCTGCACCCCGAGCCGGTGCAGCGCCGCGACCGCCTCCGCCGACTCCGGCCGGACCTCGTCCGCGAGCTTCAGCCCGCCGACGACGACGCCGTCGCGCAGCACGTGCAGGATGATCGCGCCGTCGCCGCGCCACCCGTCGGCCTCGGCGACCTCGCTCACCCCCTGCTCCTCGAGCAGGCGCGGCCCGCCGACGCGGACCGCGTGGCCGCCGACCGTCGCGACCACGCCGACCGCGGGCGACGACGAGAAGTCCGTCGCGCGGGGGACGTCGAGGCCGCGCGCCTCCGCGGCGCGGACGATCGCCCGCGCGAGCGGGTGCTCGCTGTCCGCCTCGGCCGCAGCGGCCAGGGCCAGGACGGCGTCGTCGTCGAGGTCGGCGCCGGAGGTGGACACCGCCGCCACGGTCGGCTCGCCCTTGGTGAGCGTGCCGGTCTTGTCGAAGAGGACGGCGTCCACGGTGCGCATGCTCTCCAGCGCGAGGCGGTCCTTGATCAGCACCCCGCCGCGGGCGGCCCGCTCGGTGGCGATGGAGACGACCAGCGGGATGGCGAGCCCCAGCGCGTGCGGGCAGGCGATGACGAGGACGGTGATGGTGCGGACGACGGCGTCGTCCGGGAACCCGAGCGCCGTCCACGCGACTGCCGTGACGACGGCGGCGCCCAGGGCGAACCAGAACAGCCAGCCTGCGGCGCGGTCCGCCAGCCGCTGGGCCCGCGACGACGACGCCTGCGCGTCCGCGACCAGGCGCTGGATGCCGGCGAGCGCCGTGTCGTCGCCGGTCGCGACGACCTCGACCCGCAGGCTGGAGTCGGTCGCGACCGTGCCCGCCGTGACGGCGTCGCCCGTCGTGCGGGCGACGGTGCGCGACTCCCCCGTGACCATCGACTCGTCCATCTCGGCGCGACCGTCCACCACGCGACCGTCCGCGGGGACGCTGCCGCCCGGTCGCACGAGGACGACGTCGCCCACGCGGAGGTCCGACGGCGCGACGATGACGACGCGCTGGTCGTCGCCGTCACCCTCGACGCGCTCCGCCTCGTCCGGCAGCAGCGCCGCCAGCGAGTCGAGGGCGGACGTGGTCTGCGCCAGCGAGCGCATCTCGACCCAGTGCCCGAGCAGCATGATCACGACCAGCAGGGCGAGCTCCCACCAGAAGTCGAGCTGGTGGTCGAGCACGCCGAGGCTCGCGCCGAGCGACGCGACGAACGCCACCGTGATCGCCAGCCCGATCAGCAGCATCATCCCGGGGCGGCGGCCCCGGAGCTCCGACACCGCGCCCGTGAGGAACGGCTTGCCGCCCCACGCGAAGATCACCGTGCCCAGCACCGGCGAGACCCAGGAGACCCACGGCGCGGTGGGGAGCTCGTAGCCGAGCACCATCGCGAACATCGGCGACAGCGCGACCGTCGGCACCGCGAGCGCCAGCATGATCCAGAACAGCCGGCGGAACTGTGCCACGTGATCACCGTGGCCGCCGTGTCCGCCGTGGCCTCCATGACCTCCATGGCCGGCCATGTCGTGACCCGCGTGGGCGTCCCCGACCGCGCCGTCGTGCCCGGTGTGGTCGGTGTGCCCGGCGTGCTCGGCATGCTGGGTGTGGTCGGGATGACCGTGCTCCAGCACGCGCGCGGCGTCGTCGGGGCGGCGGTGCCCGGTGTGCTGGTCGGGTGGGGTGTGGTCCACGGTTCGATCCTCGTCTCGTCCGGAGGGTTCGCGACTCGATCTGATACCCCTAGGGGGTATCCAACACTCGGAACCATATACCCCCGCCACGTATTCCGCCACGCCTGACCACCCCCGCCCCGGCGCGCCGAACAGGCGGTTGAGCACGGAATACGGCCTCAGAACGTGCTCAACCACCTGTTCGGCAAGAAGGTCGGGGGCGGGAACGAACTCGCGGCGGCCGGCGTTGGGCCAGGGCCCGTCCGCCGTCCAGATCGAGGTCCCGTGCCCCAGGCTGCCCCGCAGAATCCCGCCGACACCACGCCCGACGCCGACACCCCCACCGACACCGCCCCCGCTCCCGACGCCGTGCCCGACGCCGCGAGCCACGCCGTCGCGGAGGAGCAGACGACGCTCGACGCGGCGTGGGCCCGGCGTGCCACGGTGCTCGACGACCTCGACGCGGCGCTGCACACCGCCCGGCCGGAGGACGCGGCCGCCCGCGCCCGGATCGCGCGGCTGCGGTCACGGCGCGCAGAGCTGCGCCAGGCAGACCACGGCCTCGTCTTCGGCCGGATCGACGGCGACGACGGGTCGGTGCGGCACCTGGGCCGCGTCGGCCTGCCCGGCGCGACGGAGGACGACGAGCCGCTGGTGGTGGACTGGCGCGCCGCCGTGGCCCGGCCGTTCTACACCGCCACGCCGGTGGACCCGCAGGGCCTGCGCCGCCGCCGGCACGTGCGCACCGACGGGCGCCGGGTGGTGGGCGTCGACGACGAGCCGCTCGACGGCGGCCTGGACGACTCGGGCCTCGTCGGCGAGGGCGCGCTCCTCGCCGCGCTCGACGAGCGACGCACGGGTCGCATGGGCACGGCGGTCGCGACGCTGCAGCGCGAGCAGGACGACGTGGTGCGCGCGGACGCCCGCACGCCGCTCGTGGTGCAGGGCGGCCCCGGGACGGGCAAGACGGTCGTGGCGCTGCACCGGGTCGCGTACCTGCTGTTCGCCCACCCCCACCTGGCGGAGCGCGGCGTCCTGGTCGTGGGGCCGTCGACCCGGTTCCTCGACTACATCGCCCAGGTGCTGCCCGCGCTGGGCGAGACGGCCGTCGTCTCGGCGACGTGCGACACCCTCGTCCCGGGCGTGCGCCCGACACGCTCCGAGGACCGAGACGTCGCGGAGATCAAGGGCCGCTCGTCGTGGCTGCCCGCGCTGCGCCGGTTCGTCGCGTCCCTCGAGCCGGCGGACGGCCCGCTCGCCCTGGTGCTCGACGGCGAGGAGCACGTCCTGCCCGAGGCGCAGGTCGCGGCCGCCCGGCGCGCCGCCGCGGGGGCCGGGTCGTACCACCGCACCCGGGACCGCGTCGTCGACCGGGTGCACGACCTGCTCACGGACGCCGTCGCCGACCGGCAGGCCGAGCTGCTCGCCCGCGCGGAGGAGGGCTTCGAGGACGTGCTCGGCCAGCTCGACGCCGCGCTCGCGGCCAAGGACGACCGCGCCGTGCACAGCGGCGCCACGGGCTCCGACGTCGACGGCGTCCTGTCCGACGCGGACCTCGAGACGCTGCGCGAGCGGGTCGCCGTGGACGACGGCGTCGCCGCCGCCCTCGACGCCTGGTGGCCTCTCCGCGACCCGGAGGCGGAGCTCGCGTCCCTGCTGCACGACCCGCGCAGGCTGCACGCGCACGCACCGGACCTCACGCCGGACGAGGTGGCGCGCGTGGTCGCCGAGCCCGCGGGCGGCGACGCCGGGTGGGCGAGCAGCGACGTCCCGCTGCTCGACGCGCTGGCCGACCTGCTCGGCGAGCGCGACGGCGACGCCTCCGTGCGCACGGGAGGCGACGCGGCGCACGACGAGGACGGCGTCTTCGTCGCCGGCCGGGCAGCCGCGCGCCGCGACTGGACGTACGGCCACGTCGTCGTCGACGAGGCGCAGGAGCTCTCCGGGATGCAGTGGCACATGGTGGTGCGCCGCTGCCCGACCCGGTCGGTCACGGCCGTCGGCGACATCGACCAGGCGTCGTCCGCGCACCGCCAGACGGACTGGGGCGAGGCGGTGGGAGACGCCCTCGGCGACCGCTGGCGACGCGCCGACCTCACCATCTGCTACCGCACCCCGCGCGAGGTCATGGCGCTCACCGGCCCCGTGCTGCGGCAGGCCGGCAGCCGCAACGACCCGCCGCGCGCGGTCCGCTCCGCGCCCGTCGCCCCCTGGCGCCTGGAGGTCGCCGGCGACGCGTGGCCCACCGCCGTGGCCGACGCCGCCGCCCGCCTCGGCGAGCGGTACGACGGCGGCACGGTCGGGGTGGTCGCGCCGGTGCGGCGGCTCGACGTGCTGCGTGCCGCGCTGCCCGACGGCGTCCCCGTGCTCTCGGCCACGGACGCGAAGGGCCTGGAGTGGGACGCGGCCCTGGTCGTGGACCCGGACGGCATCGTGGCGGAGCCTCGTGGCTGGAACGGGCTCTACGTGGCCCTCACCCGTTGCACGCAGGAGCTGGGGCAGGTGGTGGTGGGCTCCCTCTGACGTTCCTCAAATCGCTGCGCGCCGACCGTGCGGGCCAGCAGGATGACGGGGCGAGACACCTGTCGTGAGCTGTGAAGCGAGGAACCACCATGCGCGTCCTGGTGACCGGAGGCGCGGGGTACGTCGGGTCGCACACGGTGCTCCGGCTGCTCGAGGCCGGGCACGACGTCGTCGTGGTGGACGACTTCTCCCGGGGCACGCCCGCGGCGCTGGAGCGGGTGGCGGCCCTTGCCGGCCGGCCGGTCCCGGTGCACGCCTCCGACGCCGCCGACATCGACGCGCTCGAGCGGCTCTTCGACGCCGAGGGTTTCGACGCCGTGCTGCACCTCGCCGGGATCAAGCGCGGGGCGCGCGGCACGCGGCCGCTGGACAGCTACGAGACCAACCTCGGCACCACCTTCACGCTGCTGCGCTGCATGGCCTGGTACGGCGTCGCCCGCCTGGTCGTGTCGTCGTCGGCCGCGGTGTACGGCGAGGGCCGTGACCTGCCGCACCGCGAGGACGCGCCCCTCGCTCCCACGGGACCGGTGGGGCGCAGCCACGCGATGAACGAGCAGATCCTGCGCGACGTCGCGGCCGACGCCGGCCCCGCGCTGCGGGTGGGCGTCGTGCGTCACTTCGCGGCCGCCGGCGCCCACCCGTCCGCGACCCTCGGCCCCGACCGGCCGGGTGCCTCGGCGGGGCTGCTCACCGCGATCGCCGAGACCGCAGCGGGGGTCCGGGACCAGCTCGAGGTGCATGGCGCCGACCACCCGACGCCCGACGGCACGCCGATGCGCGACTACGTGCACGTCGACGACCTCGCGGCCGGGCACGTCGCCGCGCTCGACGCGCTCGACGACGCGGAGCAGCAGCTGTCCACGTGGAACCTCGGCAGCGGCCGGCCCACCAGCGTGCTCGACGCCGTCCGGGCGTTCGAGACCGCGACGGGCCGCCCCGTGCCCTACCGGGTCGCTGCCCGCCGGGCCGGCGACGTCGCCGTGTCGTACGCCGACCCCGGCCGCGCGGAGGCCGAGCTGGGCTGGCGAGCCGGCCGCGGCATCGAGGAGATCTGCCTCGACCTGTGGCGCTGGTACCGGCGCAACCCCGGCGGCTACCCCGCGTCCCACACCCCGTCCGCGCCCTGGCGCGGCGGCGTGGGCCACCGGCTGCGGCTCGTCTCCGCCGTCCCGGCCGCGTCGTCCTGGTAGTCGTCGTCGTCGTCGCAAGAGTCGTCGTCGCGCGGCGGCCTCAGACCTGGCGGTCGCCGAGGTGGCGGCCGAGGGCCCGGCCGAACCGCTCCGAGATGCCCGGCATGAGGCTCTCCCCGTCGGCGGGACGCTCCAGCCCGAAGACGTAGCCGGGGAAGTCGAGGTCCTTCTGCACCGCCCAGATCGCCTCGTGCTCCTGCGGCGGGAAGACCTGGGCTGGGTCCCCGACGGCGACCCAGCCGATCGGCACCAGCGAGTCGGCGGGCAGCGCCGTGCGCAGGTGCACGATCCCGTTGATGCGCACCTCCGAGCGGGCACCGATGCGCGCGCCGTTGAACACCCGGCTCCCGGTGGCCAGGAACACCTCGTCCTCGACCGAGCAGCCGCTCAGGGAGGAGCCCGGGCCGACCAGGACCTGCCGGCCCAGGACCAGAGGATCACGACGGGTCCCGCGCAGGACGGCGTTCTCCATCACGATGCAGTCCTCGCCGAGCTCCACCGGCCCGCCCTCGGCGCTGAGCACGGCCCCGAACAGCACCCGGCAGCCCGGCCCGACCCGGACGTCCCCGCACAACGTGGCCGTCGGCGCGACATAGGCCGTGGGGTGGACCGACGGCGAGCGACCCTCGTGTTCGATGAGCATGCGCGTGATCATGCAGCACGCGTGGTCACGCCGGTCCCCCGACGCGCCCGCCGCGCCGCGCGACTCGTGCGGTCAGTCCTTCGTCTCCCGGTAGTACCGGAGCGCGCCGGGGTGCAGCTCGACCGGGTCGGTGAAGATCGCCCGCACGCGGTCGAGGTTGGCCGCCGACGGCACCTGGGCGGCGATCTCGGACCGCGCGTCGAACAGCGTGGACACCAGGGCGTGCGCCACGGCGTCCGGCATGTCGCCGCGCACCATGAGGAAGTTCGGCACGGCGAGCGTCTCGACCGCCCTCGACGACCCGTACATCCCTTCCGGCACGATGCCGTGCCGGTAGCCGCTGCCGTACCGCGAGCGCACCTCCTCGACCAGGTCGCCCAGGGGCACCAGGCGCACGGGCACGACGTCCGCGAGCGCCGTCAGGCCCGGGGTGCGCAGGCCGCCGGACCAGAAGAACGCGTCGATCTCTCCCGCCCGCAGGGCGGCGATCGAGTCGTCGAGGCCGAGGCTGCGGGCGGTGATCGCGTCGACGCGCAGGTCGGCCGCGGCGAGCAGCCGGTGCGCGATGAGCGCCGTGCCGGACCGCGGTGCGCCGAGCGAGACGCGCCTGCCCTCGAGGTCGGCGATGCCGTGCACGGCGGACCCGGCCGGCACCACGAGGTGCACGAAGTCGTCGTAGACGCGCCCCAGCGTGCGCACGTCGAGCGGCTCGTCGAACTCCCCGACGCCGGCGACGGCGTCGAGGGCGGCGTCGGCGGCGCTGAACGCGACCTGCGCCGTGCCGGCGTCGAGGCTCTGCAGGTTCTCCACCGAACCGCCGGTCTGGTCGACCTCGACCGGCAGGTCGTACCGGTCCTCGAGCACCCCCGCGAGGGCGACGCCGTACGCGTGGTAGATCCCCGTCGCGCCGCCGGTCGCCACGGTCAGCGCGGCGGGCCGGTGCCCGTCCCACGGGTCGCCCGCGGCGTCGTCCCCGAGGCACCCGGTCAGCAGGGGCAGCACCAGCAGCACGGCCGCGAGCGCCGCGAGCAGGGGTCGGCGGGTCGCGCTCACGACACCACCGCGGCCGCGCGCGCCGGCATCCGCAGGCGCACCTCGAAGCCGCCGCCGTCGGGCAGGGCGAGGTGCAGGCTGCCGCCGCCCGTGGCGAGCAGCTCCGACGCGATGGCGAGGCCGAGGCCCGAACCGCGCACCGTGCTGTGCCCGGGCGAGCGCCAGAACCGCTCAGCCAGCCGCTCCAGCTCGTCGGGCGGCACGCCTGCGCCGTGGTCGCGCACCGTGACCTCGACCGTGCCCGCCGCGCCCTCTGCGCCGTCCGCGTCGTCTGCGCCGTCGTCGCCGTCTGGCCGGACGGCGACCGTCACGTCGATCCGGCCGCCGTCGGGCGAGAACTTCACGGCGTTGTCGAGGACGGCGTCGAACGCGCACTCGAGCACGATCTCGTTGAGCTCGGCCCACGCCCCGTCGGGGACGGCGTCGAACGCCAGGTGCCGGCCGACGGCGATCAGCCGCCAGCTCTCGACGCGCCGTCCGACGAGCTCTGCGACGTCCACGGGGTGCGCGGCGGCGGCCAGGTTGGCGTCGTCCGCGAGCAGCAGCAGGGCGTCGAGGATGTGCGCCATGCGCACGGCCTCGGCGCGGACGTGCGCCACCTCGGTGGCGTGCCCGGGCGGCGTGGACAGGGCCAGGTCCTCGACGCGCAGCATGAGCGCGTTGAGCGGGTTGCGCAGCTCGTGCGAGGCGTTGGACGCGAACTCCTGCTGCCGGCGCATGGAGTGCTCCACCTGCGCGGCCATGGCGTTGAACCGGGAGACGACGGCGCGCAGCTCGGGCGGCCCGGTGGCCGGCGGGATGCGCGCGTCGAGCCGCCCGCGGCCGATCTCGCCCATGGCGGCGTCGACCGCCCGCACGGGGCGCAGCACCCAGCCGGCGGTGCGGTGCGCGACGGCGACGGCGAGCACGCACATCGCGAGGCCCGCGGCGACGAGGATGCCCCAGCTCGACCAGATGCTGCGCGAGATCGACGACGCCTCCGAGACGGTGACGACCGCGCCGACCAGGTCCCCGCCGTCGTACACGGGCTCGGCCACCACGACCCGGTCCGCCTTCCAGGGCAGGGTGCTGAGCACGGCCTCGCCCCGGCGGCCGGCGAGGGCGGCGCGCCGCTCGTCCACGTCCTCGACGTCGAGCCCGTTGGTCGCCCACACGGCTCCCGCCTGGTCGAGGACGGTCGCGCCCACCCCGTACACGTCGCGGTAGCGCTGCAGGTCGCCCGCGACGATCGCCGGGTCGTCCGAGGTGAGGGACTGGCGGGCCGTGATGACGAGGTAGCCGGCGTCCGCGAGGCGGTCCAGGTAGACCTCCTGCTGGTTGGCCCGCGCCACGTTGCCGGAGTAGGCGGCGCCGAGCAGCACCAGCACGAGCACGCAGGGCACGAACAGGATGATCGCCAGCCGGGTCCGCATCGACGCCTACGCCCCCACGACGTGCGGCACGGCCGGGTCCCCACCGTCGGGCGCGGCCACCCGGTAGCCCACGCCCCGGACGGTCTCGACCAGGTCGGGCTCGCCGAGCTTGCGGCGCAGCGACGCGACGTGCACCTCCAGGGTGCGGCCGAGGCCCTTCCAGCTCGACCCCCACACGTCGCGCAGGATGCGCTCCCGCGTGAGGACCGACCCCTGCTGGCGCACGAGCAGCGCGAGCAGGTCGAACTCCTTGCGGGTGAGCTCGACGACGGTGCCCGCGGCCCGCCGCACCTCCCGTCGTGCCAGGTCGACCACCACGCCCCGCACCCGCACGCGCGCGTCGGGCGCCTCGGCCCGGCCGCCGTCCCACTCGCGGCCGCGGCCGCGGCGCAGCACGGCGTCGATCCGGGCGAGCACCTCGCGCACGTCGTAGGGCTTGGTCACGTAGTCGTCGGCGCCCAGCTCCAGGCCGCGGATGCGCGCGTCGAGGCGGGTGCGGGCCGTGACCATGATGATGGGGGTGTCAGAGACGCGGCGGATCCGGCGGCACACCTCGAAGCCGTCCAGGTCGGGCAGCGTGAGGTCGAGCAGCACCAGGTCCGTGCGGGGGCCGAGCTCGCGCAGCCCGGTCTCGCCGTCGCGGGCCCGCACCACCTCGAACCCGTGCTTGCGGAGCACGGACACGAGGGCGCCGGCGACGTGGTCGTCGTCCTCGATCACGAGCAGCTGCACGGGACCGTCCCTCCGTGGGGCGCCTGGAGCGCACAGGTTAGCGCCCGGTCGCGGGCCGTCTCCACCGGGTCCAGGACGGCCGCGTCAGAGCCAGCCGACGCGCCGGAACGCCCGGTAGAGCACCACGCAGCCCACCACCATGAGCGCCAGCGCGAACGGGTAGCCGAGCAGCCAGTGCAGCTCCGGCATGTTCCGGAAGTTCATGCCGTAGATGCCTGCGACCACCGTGGGGTAGACGAGGATCGCCGCCCACGCGGAGATCTTGCGCATGTCCTCGTTCTGCCGCACCGACACCTGGGCCAGGTGCACCTGCAGCATGTCGGACAGCAGGTCGTCGTGGGCGTCGAGGTGCCGGTCGATGCGCTCGACGGCTGACGCGGCACGTTCCAGGGTGCGACGGTCGGCGACGGCACGGCGGGAGTTGCCGACGTCGGTGAGCTCGGGCAGCTCCGCGGAGAACGGCAGCAGGGACCGGCGTGCCTCGGTGATCTCGCGCTTGAGGTCGTACAGCCGCTGCACCGGGTCGGACACGCTGCGGTCGAAGACGATCCGCTCCGTCTCGGCGACGGCGTCCCCGAGCGCCACCTCGACCTCCGACGCGACGCCCACCATCGCCATGAGCACGGCGAGCGCGACGCGTTGCGCTCCCTCCCCGTGCGCCGGGCCGGGGCCCCGCAGGCGCGCGAGGGCACGGTCGTGCACCCCTGCGTCGCCCACCTCGAACGTCAGCACCTGTCCCGGCCCGACCAGGGCGCCGAGCTCGCCGGTGTGCACCTGGCGGTCGGTCTCGGTGTACCAGACGGTCGGGGTGAACACGGCCACCCAGTCGTCGTCGAGCCAGCGCACCGCGGCGAACGGCCGCCGCGGCACCTGCCGCCCGGCGACGTGCACCGCGGCGAGCCGCTCCCGCAGCGACGGGTCCACCGCCTCCACCGCCGCCAGGAACTCGTCCTTGTCCGCCACCTGGGTCCACCGCGCCGGGTGCGCGTCGTCCGGGGCGTCCACCGGTGCGCCGTGCGACCCCACGAACCACTGCCCCGCCGTCGCCCGTGCCTCGTCGTCCGTCACCCCCGCATTCTCGGACGAGCCGGGCCGAACGGCGCGAGGGCACGCGACGGCAGTTCGGGTTCACGTCGGCAGTCCGAGCTGCCGACGTGAAGCGGAACTGCCGACGCGACGTTCAGACCTCGACGCGGACCGGCTCGACGGCGGCCGGGGACGCGGCCCGGGCGGCGACGGCCGCGGCGCCCGCCCCGGCGGCGACGAAGATCGCGCCGAGGGCGAGCCAGCCAGGGGTGCCGTACCGGATGGGCAGCGCGGTGACGACGACGGGCGCGGCCATCCCGGCGAGCGCGTAGCCCGTCTGCGACAGCCCCTGGTAGGCGCCGGCGCGGCGCGGGTCGGCCAGCTCGAAGGCCATGCCCCAGCCGCCGGCCTCGGACACCACCTCGCCGAGGGAGTGCGCGACGGCGGCCAGCACCAGCAGGACCGTCGCCGCGACGAGGCTGCCGTGCCCGGCCGCCGCGTAGAGGACGCACGCACCGGCCAGCAGGACGGCGCCGCGGCGCACCGCACGGCCGGCGCCCCGCACGTCGTGCGTGCCCCGCGAGGCGCGCACCTGCAGCAGCGCGACCAGCACGGTGTTGACGACCAGCAGCGCGGACACGACGGCGGTCGGGGCGTCGGTGCTCGCGACCCACAGCGGCACCCCGACCGTCATGACACCGAACTGCATCGCCACGACGGCGTTGAGCGCGACGCTCGCGACGTAGGTCCGGTCGCGCAGCGGGTGGCGGGCGGGCGGGCCCGCCTCGCCGTCAGCACCCTCGTCGCCCTGGTCGGCGCCCGACGCGGACGGGTCGGCGAGGAGCCGTGCCGCCAGCTCCGGCACGCGACGCGGCAGCACGACCAGCGGCACGACGGCGCCGAGCAGCAGCGCCGCCGTGGCCACCATCGCGGTGCGGTAGGCGGCCGTCGTGTCGAGCAGCAACGCGATGCCCGCGGCGAGCGTGCCCAGCCCGATGAAGACGTTCATGACGACGCGCAGCCGCGCCCGCACCTCGACGCGCTCGGGGCCGGTGAACCAGCGGGCGAGCAGCGCCTGGCGGGCGGTGGAGTGCACGCCGCGCGCCGCGGTCGCGACGATCGCGACGGCGGTGAAGGTCACGGCGTCGCCGGCGAACGAGTAGGCCGCCAGCGCCAGCGCCTGCGCGGCGACGCCCCACACCTGGACGCGATGCGCCCCGGCCCGGTCGGACCAGCGGCCGGCGAAGAACGCCCCGAGGACACCCGCGCCGCCCGCGATCCCGAGCCCGACGCCGACCGTCCCCGCGGACAGCCCGACGACGCGCGTGAAGTACAGCACCGACACCGTGTAGAACACGCCGTTCGACGCGGCGAGCGCCATGGTCGACAGGGTCAGGGCACGCGCGACGGGGTTGCGCGGGAAGAGGGTCTGCAGCACGGCACCAGTAGGCGGCACCCGCGGCGGCAGAAGAACGGATGTAGTGCAGGGCTACATCTATGCTCGGCCTGCGAGATGGTGGCACGACGAAGGGGGCACCGGTGGGCTGGATGCACTACGAGCTCGCGGGCATGGACCTGGCGGACGTGCGGTTCGCCGTCTCGCCGCTGAACGAGCTGGTCCTGTCGCTGCGGGCGTGGCGCGACCCGGGCCGCTACCCCATGCACCTGCCGTGGCTGCGCCGGGTCGAGGAGGCACGGGCGTCGCTCGACGACGAGATGCTGCTGGCGCTCACCAACGAGTCGCTGTGGACGCCGGACTACCTCACGCCGCGGCCCGGCAGCCCGCTGACGCGCATCGACGACGAGCTGGCCGCGGTGGCCGCCGTCGACGACGCCACGGTGGCCCACGACCTCGCCGAGGTGCACCCCCGCGGCCTCCCTGCCGCGCTGCGGGGCCCGGTCCCCCGGGTGCGGCGCCGGATCGACGCCGCGCTCACGGCCTACTGGGACGCCTGCCTCGCGCCCGTGTGGCCGCGGATGCGGGCGGTGCTGCAGGCCGACGTCGTGTACCGCAGCACGGTGGTCTCGGCGCGCGGCGCGGGCGCGATGTTCGCGGACCTGGCGCCGCGGGTGTCGTTCGCCGACGGTGTCGTGAGCGTGCAGCTCACCTCGCTGGCGGCGGCGCGGCGGCGCTCCACGACGGGCGCCGGGCTCACCCTGGTGCCGACGCTGTTCACGCGGGGGGCGTCGTGCCCGATCGACCCCGAGGAGCCGCCCGCCATCATGTACGGCGCACGCGGGACGGGCACGCTCTGGCAGGCGGAGCGGCCGGTGGCCGGCGACGCCCTGGTGGCGGTGCTGGGCCGGGCCCGCGCCGGGCTGCTCACCGTCCTGGAGCAGCCGGCGTCGTCCACCGAGCTGGCCCGCCGCCTGGACGTCACGACGAGCGCCGTGAACCAGCACCTGCGCGTGCTGCGCGACGCGGGCCTGCTGACCTCGGCCCGGGCGGGCCGGTCGGTGCTGTACCTGCGGTCCGAGGTGGGCGACGCCCTCGTGGGCGGGACGACCCGCTGACCGGCCCGGGCACCGGCCCGAGGACCGCGCGCCTCAGGCGGTGGCGTGGGCCGTCCGGGCCAGGTGCGCGTCCAGGACGACGAGGGCCCAGCCAGGGTCGGCGTCGGGGTCCTGCCGCACGACGTGCAGCGCCAGGCCGTCGACGAGCGCGTGCAGCTCGCGGACGGCGACGTCGGGGGCCGGCCCGCCGGCGAGGGCGGCGAGGGCACCCGCGCACACGTCGCGCACGGCGTCCTGCGCGGCGCGGTGGCCCTCGCGCAGCCCGGGGTCGGTCATGGCCGCGGTACCGAGGGCCAGGTAGACCTCCATCTCGGTACGACGTTCGGCGTCGAGCGGCAGCAGCTGCGCCAGCACGGCTCGCGGCCCGCCGGGGGCGGCGACGTCGACGGCGTCCACCCGCTCGCGCAGGCGCTCGACGACGAGGGAGACGGCGCGCTCGCGCACGCTGGCGACGGTCGGGAACGTGTAGCGCAGCGAGCTCTGGGGCAGCCCGGCCTCGGCGGCGACGTTCCGCACGGACAGGGCCTCGAGGCCGTCGCGCACGAGGACGCGCCACGCGGCCTGGGACACCTGGCGCCGGCGTTCGTCGCGGTCGAGTCTCTGGGGCACGAGCCCATGTTCGCACAGTCGTGCGAGATGTGATAGAAATTTGTTCGCACGCTCGTGCGAAAACAGCGGGGTGCCCGATCGAGAGGTTGTGAGAGCCGTGGACTGGCTGATCCTGATCCTGGCCGGCGTGATGGAGGCCGTGTGGGCCACCGCGCTCGCCACCTCCCACGGGTTCCGGCGCCCCGTGCCGACGGCGGTGTTCGTCGTCGGCCTGGCACTGAGCATGTGGGGCCTGGCGCACGCGATGCTCACCATCGAGGTGGGCACCGCGTACGCGGTGTGGGTGGGCATCGGCGCGGTCCTGACCGTGCTGGTCGCCATCGTGCGCGGCGACGAGCGACTGACCGTCGCGCGGGCGCTGCTGCTGGTCGGCCTCGTCGGGTCGGTCGTCGGACTCAAGGTGGTGAGCTGACATGAGCGCACGGAACGCGAACGGCGTGGCCTGGGGCGTCCTCCTGGCCAGCGCGGTGCTGGAGGCCGTGTGGGCCACCGCTCTGCACGCCAGCCACGGGTTCACCGTGGCGGGCCCGACGATCCTCTTCGTCGCGGCGCTGTCGCTGAGCATGGCCGGGCTCGGCCACGCGGCCCGGCACATCCCGATCGGCACCGCCTACGCCATCTGGACCGGCATCGGCGCGGCGCTCACGGTCACGTGGGCGATGGTCAGCGGCGCCGAGACGGCGTCGGCGCTCAAGGTCCTGTTCCTGGCCGGCATCATCGGCTGCGCCATCGGGCTCAAGCTGGTGGGCGACCCACCGCCGCGCCGCGCCACCGCGGGCCAGGCGGACTGACGGCGCGGTCGCAGGCCGTCAGACCTCGCGCCGGTGCACGACCTGCGCCGCGGCCTGGTCGCGCGGCATGAGCAGCACCTGGTCCACGTTCACGTGCGCGGGCCGCGTGGCGATCCACGCCACCGTCTCGGCGACGTCCTCGGCCGTGAGCGGCTGGACGCCGGCGTAGACGGCGTCGGCGCGCTCCTGGTCGCCCTTGAACCGGACCAGGGAGAAGTCGGTGTGCACCATGCCGGGGTCGATCTCGCTGATCCGCACCGGCTGGCCGAGCAGCTCCAGGCGCAGCACCCGGGTCAGCGCCGCCTCGGCGTGCTTCGCCGCGTTGTACCCGGCCCCGCCCTTGTAGGGCTCGCGGCCGGCGATGGAACCGATGGTGATGACCTGGCCGTCGCCGCTCTCGATCAGCTTCGGCAGGAGCGCCTTGGTGACCCGGACGGTGCCGAGCACGTTGATGTCGTACATGCGCTGCCAGTCGGCGAGGTCGGCGTCGGCCACCGACTCCGCCCCGAGCGCGCCGCCGGCGTTGTTGACGAGCAGGTCGCAACGACCCAGACGCTCGTCGACCGCGCGCGCGAAGGCCTCGACGGACGCGTCGTCCGTGACGTCGAGCGGGAGCGCGGTGCCCCCGGTCTCGGCGGCCACCTCCTCGAGCCGGTCCATGCGGCGCGCGCCCAGGACGACGTGGAACCCCGCTGCCGCGAGCGCGCGGGCGCTGGCCGCGCCGATCCCGCTGCTGGCTCCGGTGACGACGGCGACCGAACTGCTGATCATGGACCCTCCCGCAAGCGACGACTCTCGCTGTGATGCTAGCCGCCCGTCCCCGCGCCTTCGTTCGGCAGCGGTCGGGCGGCGACTCAGCCCTGGAAGGCCGACGGGTGCGGGCCGGTGCGGCCGTCGCGCTCGAGCCCGTCGACGGCGGCGAGCTCCGCGTCGGTGAGGTCGAAGCCGAAGACGTCGAGGTTCGCGGCGATCCGCTCGGGCGTCACGGACTTGGGGATGACGACGCGCCCCTGCTGCAGGTGCCAGCGCAGCACCACCTGCGCGGGCGTGACCCCGTGCGCGCGGGCGGCGTCGAGCACGGGCGCGTCGCCCAGGACGGCGCCCTGCGCCAGCGGGCTCCACGCCTCGGTGACGGCGCCGTGCCGGGCGTTCGCGGCCACGGTCTCGCGGTTCTGCAGCGCCGGGTGCAGCTCCACCTGGTTGACGACGGGCACGGCGCCGCCCAGCGCCGTGATGCGGTCGAGGTGCTCGGGCAGGAAGTTGGAGACACCGATCGAGCGTGCGAGGCCCGCGTCGCGCAGGTCCTCCAGGCCCTGCCAGGCGTCGAGGTAGGCGTCCGTGGCGGGGGCCGGCCAGTGGATCAGGTAGAGGTCCACGTGGTCAAGGCCGAGCCTGTCGAGGCTCCGCTCGAGGCCCTCGCGGGCGGCGGCCCGGCCCAGCCGGTCGACCCACAGCTTGGTGGTGACGAACAGCTCGTCGCGGGCGACGCCCGACTCGGCGAGCGCGCGGCCCACGCCGCGCTCGTTGCCGTACACGGCGGCGGTGTCGATGCTGCGGTAGCCGGACTCGAGCGCGGTGCTGACCGCAGCCGTGGTGTCGGCGTCGGGCACCTGGAAGACGCCGAAGCCCAGCTGGGGCATGGTGCGGCCGTCGGAGAGCGTGACGGAGGGGACGTGCGTGGTCATGAGGGTCCTTTCGGTGGTGCGAGGTCGAGGGGTCAGGCGGCGACGGCCGCGCGCTCGGGCTCGGGCTGGTGGGGCCGGGCGAGCTCGCCCCCGCGGGAGCGGACGGCGAGCAGCAGGACGCCGAGCCCGGCGAGGGTGACGGCGGCGCCGACCCAGAGGGGCGAGGTGTAGCCGGCGCCTGCGGCGAGGGCGAGGCCGGCCGCCCAGGCGCCGAAGGCGTTGCCGACGTTGAAGGCGGCGATGTTGGCGCCCGAGCCGAGGGTCGGCGCCGCGCCGGTGAAGCGCATGATGCGCGTCTGCAGCGCGGGCACGGTGGCGAAGCCGAAGCCGCCCATGAGGAGCAGCGACACGACCGTCGCGACCTTGCTCTGCGCGGTGAGCGCGAAGACCACGAGGACGACGGCGAGCACGGCGACGACGGCGACGAGCGTCCGGACGAGGTCGCGGTCGGCGGCGCGGCCGCCCAGCACGTTGCCGGCGAAGAGGCCGACGCCGAAGACGACGAGCAGCCACGGCACGGCGGCGCTGCTGAAGCCGCTGACCTCCGTGAGCGTGAAGGCGACGTAGCTGAACGCGCCGAACATGCCGCCGTAGCCGAGCACGGTGACGGCCATGGACAGCCACACCTGGCGGTCGCGGAAGATGCGGAACTCCGCCAGGACGGAGCCGGTGCTGCGGTGCGACGTCGCCGGCACGAGCACCGCGATGCCGATCAGGCCGAGCACGCCGATGACGGTGATGGCCCAGAAGGTCGCGCGCCAGCCGGCCGCCTGGCCCAGGAACGTGCCGAGCGGGACGCCCACCACGTTGGCGACGGTGAGCCCGGCGAACATGACGGAGACGGCGGCGGCGCGACGGTGCGCGGGCACCAGGTCGGCCGCGACGACCGCCCCGATGCCGAAGAACGCGCCGTGGCACAGGGCGGCGACGACCCGGCCAGCCAGCGTCATCCCGTAGGTGGGCGCGACGGCGGAGATCAGGTTGCCGGCGATGAACAGGACCATCAGGAGCATGAGTGCCCGCTTGCGGGGCACCCGGGAGAGCGCGGCGGTCAGGGCGATGCCGCCGACGGCGACGGAGAGGGCGTAACCGGAGATGAGGTAGCCCGCGACCGTCTCGGTGACGCCGAAGTCGGCGGCCACCTCCGGCAGCAGGCCCATGATGACGAACTCGGTGAGTCCGATGCCGAAGCCCCCGAGGGCGAGGGCGTACAGGGCGGCGGGCATCGTGGCCTCCAGGGTGGGGAACGAGAACGTTGCACGCGCAGTAGTTGCACACGCAACGTTTTAGATAGTTGCACACGCCTTCTATCGGCGCAAGGCGCTATGCTGGGGTCCGGGCAACGGGCCAGCACCTGGCCCCCGAGGAGGCCGACATGGGAATCGCCGACGACGCCGTCGAGATCCGCGCGCGCGGCTGGCGCACGCTCGCAGCGCTGCACGGGCTGATCGAGACCGACCTGGAGCGCGCGCTGCAGAAGGACCACCAGCTCTCCGTGGTGGAGTTCACCGTGCTCGACGCCCTGAGCCGCCAGGACGGCTGGCACATGCGGATGCAGCAGCTCGCCCGCGCCGCCGCGCTGTCCAGCAGCGCCACGACCCGGCTCGTGACCCGCCTGGAGGACCGCGGCCTGCTCACGCGCATCCTGTGCGCCGACGACCGCCGCGGCATCTACACCGAGCTCACTCCCGCCGGGCGCGACCTGCTGGACGCCGCGCGGCCGACGCACGACCGCGCCCTGGAGGACGCCCTCGCCCGCGCCGACGAGATCCCGGAGATCGCCCCGCTCGCCGCGTCCCTGCACGCCGGCGCGGTCGCGTAGCCGTCCCGGAACCCGAGCTTCGCGTCAGGCCAGAGGCGTCGCCGCGTCGAGGAAGCGGGTCAGGGCGGTGGCGAGCTCGTCGGGCGCCTCCTCGGCCATGTGGTGCCCGGAGTCGATGCCGTGGCCCTGGACGTCGTGCGCCCAGTCGTGCCAGATGAGGCGAGGGTCGCCGTACAGCTGCTCCAGGTCGTCGCGCAGCGACCAGAGGACGAGCACAGGCATCGTGAGCATGCGGCCCGCGGCGCGGTCGGCCCGCTCGTGGTCGGCGTCGACGGTCAGCCCGGCCCGGTAGTCCTCGAGCATCGCGCGCACGACGCGCGGGTCACGCACGGCCGCCCGCCACTCGTCGTGGTTCTCGCGGCCCATCACCTCGGGGTCACCGCGGTACCAGGCGTCCGGGTCGGCGTTGATCACCCGCTCGGGCGCCTCCGGCTGGGCGAAGAAGAACCAGTGCCACCACAGGGTCGCGAACCTCGCGTCGGCCCGGGCCAGGTGCTCGCTCACGGGGATGCAGTCCAGGCCGCCGAACGCGCTCACCCGGTCCGGGTGGTCGAAGGCCAGGCGCAGGGCGACGAGGCTGCCGCGGTCATGCCCGACGACGGCGAAACGGTCGTGGCCCAGCCGGTCCATGACCTGCACCATGTCGCGCGCGACCGCACGCTTCGAGTGCGCCGCGTGGTCGCGCGTGGGCTCCGGGCCGACGGACCGGCCGTATCCCCGCAGGTCGGCGCACACCACCGTGAAGCCGGCCTCCAGCAGCCGCGGCGCCACGCGGTGCCACGTCGCGGACGTGCGCGGGTGGCCGTGCAGCAGCAGCACCGGGCGGCGGCCGTCCCCGGCGTGCCGCACAAGGATGCGCGCGTCGGCCACGTCGACGAACTCTTCGGTGAACCCCTCGAACATGCGGGCATCGTGTCAGCGCTCCGGGATGCCCGCGCCTCGGGGCACCCCGGCCGTGGCGAGGAGGTCCTCGTGCAGCTCCATCCACACCCCGTGGACGGAGGCCGCCCCGACCCCCGCCACGCGCGCGCCGTCGCCGGAACGCGCGCCCGCGAGCGCGTCGTCGAGCCGTTCGTCGTACCCCGCGAACCGGTCGAGCTCGGCCGCGAGCCCGGCGAGCAGCGGCCGCGCGTCGTCGACCACGGCGGCGAGCCCGTCGAGCACGCGAGCGTCCCAGGCGGCGTCGCCGTGGTCGTTGACGTCGAGGCGCCCGTCCCCCGCCGGTCGGAGCTGCCAGTCGGTGCACGCCCGCAGCAGGCGGGCGTTGAGCGGGTCGAACGTCGGGAGCGCCGCCCGCACGACGGCCTCCGTGCGCCCCGACGGGTCCGCCGCCAGCTCGGCCGCGAGCCGCTGCTCGTCCTCGGCGCGACCCCGGGCGGTGAGCGACCAGGCACCCGTGCCGGCGAACTCCGACCAGGTCAGGCAGCCGAGCGCCTCCAGGTCGAGCAGGATCTCGCGCACGACGTCGAGGGCAAGCCCGGAGCGGGCGGCGACCGCGTCGTCGTCCGCGGCGCCCCGCACCCGGACGGCGTGGAGGACCAGGAGCTCGGGGTCGGACGGCCGGCTCATCCCGCCTCCCCGCCATCGTGCGTCCAGTGCGTACCGTCCGACCGCGCGACGAGCCGGTCGAGCCGCTGCTGCACGGCTTGCGGCGAGCCGAGCCCGAGCGCCCCCGCCATCCGGCCCCAGGTGTGCCCGGCGGCGCGCGCCGTGAAGAGCGCCGCGGTCTCGAGCTGCTCGGCCTCGGACCGCGCGGCGGGCACCAGCGCGAGGGCCGCGAGCGCCCCCGCGGCGTCCTCCTCCGCAGTGAGGCCACCGGCAGCCGAGCGCCACAGGTAGTGCCGGACGAGGTCCGTCGCCGACGGCGGCACCCCGGCCGGCTGCCACGGACGTCGGGCGAGCGCCTCCCCGCCGAGGTCGAGCAGCGTGCGCCGGGCCCGCGCCTCGACGTCGGCGGCGTCCTGGTCCGAGCCGGGGCGATGTCCGGAGTCCTCGGCGTGGGGCTTGCGTTCCATCCCGTGACCGTGCACCATCAACACACTGTTGTCAACACCGCGTTGACAACGCTCTGTTGATGTCGCCGGGCGGAGGTGTGGTGTGGAGACGGTCGTGTCGCTCGACGGCGCCACCGCGGCGCACGGAGGCAAGGCCGCCGCCCTCGGTGCACTGCGGCGGACCGGCCTCCCGGTGCCGGCGGGCTTCGTAGTGCCCGCCGGCGTCCCGGACCACGACCTGCCCGCCGCAGTCGCCGCCGGGCTGGACGACCTCGCCGGGCCCGGGGCCGAGAGAGCCGCCGTCGCGGTGCGGTCCTCGGCGACGGACGAGGACGGGCCGCGCGCGTCGGCGGCAGGACAGTACGAGACGGTGCTCGGCGTCGTCGGCCCGCGCGCCGTCGCGGCCGCGGTCGTGGCCTGTCGCGCGTCCGCGACGAGCGTGCGCGCCACCGCCTACCGCGGGGCGACGGCGGGCACGAGGACGGGCACCGCGGCCGGGGAGGGCGAGATCTCCGCTGTCGAGGTCGCGGTCCTCGTGCAGCGCCTGGTCGACGCCCGCGCCGCGGGTGTGCTGTTCACGGACGGCGGGCACACGGTGGTCGAGGGCTCGTGGGGACTGGGCGAGAGCGTCGTGCGCGGAGCGGTGGACCCCGACCGCTGGACGGTCGACGGCGGCGGCCTCCGGGACCGGCGCCCGGGGTCCAAGCGCACCCGCGTCGACCGCTCCCCCGGCGGGACCGCCGTGCGCGACGTCCCCGCGTCCCACCGCGACCGGCTCTGCCTCGACGACGCCACGGTGCTGCGCGTCGCAGCGCTGGGCGACCGCGCGGCCGCGCTGCTCGGCGGGCCGCAGGACGTGGAGTGGGCGGTGGACGACGACGGCGCCGTCTGGCTGCTGCAGGCCCGCCCCGTCACGGCCCCCCTGCCCGCTGGTTGTGGGCGGGCGTTTGGCCCCGTTCCAGGCCGAATCAAGGGCCAAATGCCCGCTCACAGCGACAGGGAGGCGGTGGTGCGGGGCGTCGGGGCGAGCGGTGGGCGCGCGACCGGGCCCGCGCGCGTGGTGCGCGGGCCGGAGGTCTTCGGCACGGTCCGCGCCGGCGACGTGCTCGTGTGCCGCGAGACGGACCCGGCGTGGACGCCCCTGTTCGGCGTCGTCTCCGCCGTCGTCACCGAGACGGGCGGGCTGCTGTCGCACGCCGCGATCGTCGCGCGCGAGCTGCGGCTCCCGGCGGTGCTCGGCGTGCCCGGCGCGACCGACGTCCTGCGCGACGGCGGGACGCTCGCCGTCGACGGCGACGTGGGCACGGTCACCGCGCACCCCGCCCGCTGAGCAGGGGCTGGGCACGCCATGGACGCGGACGCTCGCCCGTGGAAACATCCCGCCATGACCTCGCCGGCACCGGTGGCGCCTCCGCCCGCACCACCGAACCCGCCCCTGACGATCGAGCACGCCCTCGGCCCGTTCTCCGACGAGCGGCCCCGCGCCGCCTGGGGTCTGCGCCTGCTCGCCGTGCTGCTGGACTCCGCCGTCGTGGGGTCGGTCGTCTTTCTCGCCACCGGCAGCGACACGGGGCTGGCAGCTCTCCCCGGCCTGGGGGACAGCAGCGGCCCGTCCGACGACGCCGCCGCCGCGGCGTGGGCCGCGGGCACGTTGCTGCTGCTCGGCGCGCTCCAGGCGTACACGGGCATGACGCCGGGCAAGCGGGTCGCCGGCATCTCGGTGGTCGACGACCGGTCCGGCCGCCCGATCGGGCTGCCGGGCACGGCGCTGCGGTGGTTCGCGCACGTGCTCGACGCGATCCTCCTGATCGGCTACATCCGTGCCGCCTTCCACCGCGAGGGCCGCACGTTCGCCGACTCGCTGCTCGGTACCGTCGCCGTCCGCACCACTGCTCCCCCGCCGCACCCGCTCGTGGCTCGCCTGCGGGCCGCCCGCGACTCCCGCGCGCCGTGGCTGCGCTGGCCCCGGCGCGTGACCGGCGCCGTCGCCCTCGTCGTGTGCGCGGCGGCGACCGCCGCCAGCATCACGTCGACCAGCGGCGGGAGCCAGCAGATGTCCGAGCAGACGTCGTGCATCGGCACCGGGGACTTCGCGGCGACGGCCGTCCTCGCGAGCTCGCGCGACACCCGGTGGGTCTCCCGCCTCGGATTGACCCGCATCACCGAGCAGCGCTGGCAGGTCTCCGTGGCCTGGTCCACCGGCCTCGGCATCGATGCGGACGACAACCCCGACGTCGGCACCACCACGGCCGCCGTGGCGGTGACCTCGCCCAGGGGAGACGACGCCTATACCTCGGGTGGCCCGTTCGGCGGGGTCGTCGACGACGGCAGCACCGACGACGGCAGCACCGGCGACGTCGATGACCTCGGGCTGTCCGTCCCCGACGAGATCGCGTCCGCGACCGTCGCCGTGCCGCGGGACCCAGCCGGCTGGACCGCCCGCGCGGCGCTCATGGACGAGCACGGGTCAGTGCTGGCCGAGTGCTCGGTCCCCGTGCCGGCCATCGACGCGGACCCCCTCCCCGACCGCCTGTGACCGGGCGGCGCGACATCTCCGTCAAGACGACGACCACGCCGCTGCCTCGACCGGTCCGAGGGCTGCCCCAGGACGCGGAGCAGCCCGTTCGGCCGGACCACGTGGTCTCGCGCATCGGGGAGTCGCCACCCCTGCTGACCAGGCACGATGCTCGCGCATGGCCGGTCGTCGACTTCTGCTATCTTCAGCGCCACGAGGGCCACGAGGATCTCTTCGCCCAAGGAGAATGGATGAGATTCGGCAAGGCGCTGAGTGCCTCCGCTGCCACGGCTGGCCGCGTGAAAGCCGCATGACGAGGGGTCGGCGTGGCGCACGGCAGCATCTCTGGACGACGGTGGTCATGGTCGCCGCAGCCGGTGGGGTCTCGGCGTGCTCGGGTGGTGACGGCTCCGTCGCAGAATCGCCTCTGCAAGCCAGCGAGGTACAGGCGTCCCCCACGCCGACCTCCTTCGATCAGGTCGGGCCGGACGGGCTGATCGACGGCAAGACCCTGTCCCAGCTCAGCGGCGAGATCGCGTACGCCTGCATCACTGAACGAGGCTGGGCGCAGGTTCAGCTGACCGACGACGGCGAGATCAGCGGTCTGGTTCCGGAGGAGCAGCAGGACGCCTACAGCAAGGATCTCGACGCGTGCTGGGCCGAAGCCAACGCCCGGTACCCGTTCCCCGAGGTCACGGAGGACTCGCTGCGCGAGAGATACGCCCTCGAGGTCGAGACGCGTTCGTGCCTCATGGACGAGGGTTACACGATCGCCGAGCCACCGTCGGTGGACGTGTGGATCGATCAGATGAACCACCCGGACGGGGACGTGTGGCTGCCGTACGCCGAGCTCCAGTTCAGCAGCACCTTCGACAGCACGAAGCTCCCGGAACTGTACGAGAAGTGTCCGGATCCGGCGCAGAGGATCTATCTCCCGTGACGATCGTCCGGACGACGGCTGACGGGACCAGATCCACCGGTGCTGGTCAGCTGGACGAGGTCCTGACGGCCGACCGCCGTCGCCGGTGGCCTCTCGTCGTCGGCGCCGTCGCCTGCATGGCGGTCGCCGGGGCCGCCGGTTGGGCCGCGAGCCAGGTGCTCCAGGGTCCTGGCGCGGCGCCCCCGCAGGCGGCGTTCACGACGGTGGCGGTGACCTCGGGCGAGATCGGGGAGTCGATGACGCTCAACGCCGCAGCCCGTTGGGCCCCGCGCCCCACGGGGATCAACCGCGCCGCAGGCATCGTGACCTCGGTCGGCGTGCGGCCGGGCGACCGGGTCGCGCCGGGGGACGCTCTGTACGACGTCGACGAGAGGCCGGTGGTCGCGGCGAGCGGTCAGGTGCCGGCGTACCGGGACATGGCCGCTGGGACGAAGGGCGAGGACGTCGCGCAGCTGCAACGGCTGCTCGTGGGCCTCGGATACCTCCGCGTCGAGCCGAACGGAGAGTTCGGCAGCGTCACGTCCACCGCCGTGCGCGCGTGGCAACGCGACCTCGGGGTCGTCGCCGACGGCGTGGTCCGGGTCGGTGACGTGGTCTTCCTGCCTGAGAGCCTCCCGACTCGCCTGATGCTGGACGACGACGTGGTGCAGCGCGGGGCGCGGCTGAGCGGGGACGAAGCGGTGGTGAGCAGCCTGCCGAAGGCCCCGGCGTTCACGGTGCCGCTCGCCCCCGAGCAGGCCGACGCGGTGATCGACGGCACGGAGGTCCGCATCACCGGCCCGAAGGGTGACCCGTGGTCCGCGACCGTGGCGGGGCGCCACGAGGACACGACACAGGGCACCGTCGTCCTGGAGCTCCGCGGGGCCGACGGTGCGGCGATCTGCGCAGATCAGTGCGCCCAGATACCGGTGGCCGAAAGGTCGCTCCTGTCGGCGGAGATCATCACGGTGCCAACAGTCGGGGGCCTCGTGGTGCCGTCCGCGGCGCTGAAGACCGACGCCGACGGAGGGGTCGTCGTGGTCGACGCGCACGGGGCCGAGCACCCGGTGACCGTCGTCGCGTCCGCAAAGGGGATGGCCGTGATCGACGGCGTGGAGCCCGGCCTGCGCGTCCGAGCACCGGCAGAGGGCGGGGCATGACCGGCGTGCCCGCGCTGGCCTGCGAGGGCCTGGAGTTCGGCTACCGCCGGAGCGCACCGGTGCTCACCGGGTGGTCGCAGGAGTTCGCGGCGGGGCACGTCACCGCGCTGACCGGCCCGTCCGGGCGGGGCAAGTCCACGTTGCTCTACCTGCTCGGGCTGATGATGCGTCCGCGGGCCGGCCGCATCCTCCTCGACGGTCGGGACGTCACCAGGCTGCGCGACACGCAGCGCGCCGCGCTGCGGGCCCACCACTTCGGGTTCGTCTTCCAGGACGCGGCCCTCGACGCGACCCGCACGGTGCTCGACAACGTCCTGGAGACCACCCTCTACCGCCACGAAGGGCGACGGGAGAACGTCGCGGAAGCACAGGCGCTGATCGAACGCCTGGGCGTTCACGTCCCCGTCCACCGCAAGCCCGGGCAGGTCTCCGGCGGCCAGGCGCAACGCATCGCGCTGTGCAGGGCGCTCCTGCGCGAGCCGCGCGTCCTCCTCGCGGACGAACCGACCGGGAACCTGGACGCCGAGAGCGCGGCCGCCGTCGTCGCGGCCATGCGCGAGGTGGCCGACCGCGGCGGGAGCGTCGTCGTCGCCACCCACGACCCGGCCCTGGTCGACCGCTGCGACCGCGTGGTGCGACTGTGACGGGCGGGACGGCGATGCGGGCGCGCCGCGCGGGAGCCGTCCTGCGCGAGTCGGCCGAGATGGCGCGCTCGAGCCCGGTCATGTCCATCATGACGATCCTCGCCGTCGCCGCCATGTGCGCGGCGGTGCTGCTCACCCAGGGGCGCGCCGTCGGCGCCCGGGAGGCTGTCGCCGACACCCTCGACTCCGCGGGGTCGAGGACCATCGTCGTCTATGCCGATCCCCGCGCCGGCGTGACGACCGACGTCATCGGGCGGATCGCGCCCATCGACCAGGTCGCGTGGTTCGGGGTGTTCGGCCAAGCGGCCGACGTCACCGCGACCGCCGTCCCCGGCGGGCTCAAGGTGCCGGCTCGCGCGGTCTACCGCACGTCCGACGCTCCCTCCGGTCATGACGGCGAGGGTCACGACGGCGAGCTCGGGGTCCCCCCGACGACGCCCCTGCCCGGCCAGGATGCCTATGCCTCGGCACAGGCGATGGACCGGCTCGGCCTCGTCGCGGGGTTCGGTTCCGTGTCCGCCGTCGACGGGGGGTCCCTCGGCGTGGTCGGCACGCTCGACACCCCCGCGCAGCTGGCGTTCATGGAGCCCCTGATCCTCGTCCCGACGGCGGCGACAGGCGACGAGCCCGTCGGCGCCGTCGTCCTGGTCGCCAAGACGGCACAGGACGTCCCGGTATTGGCCGACACCGTCGTCTCCGTGCTCGGGGTGCGGGACCCGGAGTCGATCACCGTGACGACCAGCCGGCAGCTCGCCGAGCTGCAGGCCATCGTCGGCGACACGCTGGGGACGTTCGGCTCCACCCTGGTGGTAGGCGTCCTGGTGCTGACCGCCCTGCTGGTCGGCAGCCTGCTCTTCGGGCTGGTGATGATGCGGCGCAAGGACTTCGGCCGACGGCGGGCGCTCGGCGCGTCGCAACCGCTGCTCGTCGCCCTGCTCCTGGTCCAGGTCGCGATCCTCGCCGCCATGGGCGCCGTCGTCGGGACCACCGCGGCGGGTGCGGTCCTCATCGTGTCCCAGGACCCCGTCGCTCCCCCGCGCTTCGTCCTCGCCGTCGCACTGCTCGCCGTCGTGACGGCAGTCGTCGGCGGCATCGCCCCCGCCGTCGCGGCCGCCCGTCGCGACCCGCTCCACGAGATGCGGGTGCCCTGACCGCAGTCGGGCGCACCGTGCGTCAGGGGCGGAACGTCGTCTGACCGTGCGGCGACTTGGCGAACGCGAGCACCTTGTCGGGGACGACGCGGTAGACCAGGGCGCGCTGGCCGTGGGGGTCGAACGCCTCGTCGTCGTTCTCGAAGTCCCAGGCGTCGCCGTACTTGGCGCGGAACGCGTGGGCGAGCCGGCGCAGCTCGGGACCGCCGGTCGCGCGGACGGCGTCGCCCTCGACGACGACGTCCAGCCCGGCGTCCCAGGTGTCCGAGCCGATGGTGACCGCCACGTGCGGTCCGTGGGCGAGGTTGCGGGCCTTCTGCTCCTCGGGCCCGGTGCAGAACACGAAAGCCGCCGTCGACCCACACGCCGACCAGCGGCGTGACGTGCGGGCGACCGTCCGCCCGCACCGTCGTCAGGCGGTAAGACGTCGCGGCCGTCAGCGCGTCGTCGACCTCCTGCCACGGCGTCGGTGCGGTGGCCTCGCTGAAACGGGCGTCGAGCCTTCCGGTGAGTGTCATGGCGGGCAGACCCGCCGGAGCGACGAAACTCGTCGCCCCGGCGAGCCTGTGCGCCGGTGCCACCCGCTCAGAGGCTGTGGGCGGAGATGTCGCCCATCGCGGTGGTGGCGCGGATCTGCAGCGTGACGGCGCCGCCGGTGCTGGCGAGCGCGTTGCGCACCCGGCCGAGGGCGGTGCCGGAGTCGAGCGACGCCGTCACCCCGGCGGCGACGCCCACGGTGATGCCGCCGAGCTGCGTGTCCAGCTCGAGCGTGCCCGCGGTGGCCTCGTCGACGCGCAGGTCGCCCTTCGCGGTGCGCAGCGTCGAGGAGTCCGTGAGCCGGCCGACGGTGATGTCCCCCGCCTGGGTGGTGAGGCGGGCCGTGGCGGCCTCGTCGACCTTGATGTCGCCGTGCGCGTTCTCGACGACGACGTCGCCGAGGCGGCCGACGACGCGCACCTCGGCGCTGGCGACCTCGGCCTGGAGCCGGGACCCGGAGGGCACCTGCACGGTCACGTCGACGAAGCCGGTGCTGCCGAGGGCACGGTGCTCCGCAGGCGTGGTGACGCGCACGACTCCGTCGGCGAAGTCGACGGTCGTGCGCTCGGCGGCCTCGACGTCCCGGCGCTTCGCAGGGTTGGCGGGCCGCACGTCGACGGTGGTGTCCTGGCGGTCCGCCGCGACGACGGTGAGCCGGCCGGCCGGAAGGTGGACGACGGCGGTGGCGGTGGCGGTGGTGGTCTGGAAGGTCTGCATCGTGCTCAGCTCCTGTGGTGATCCGTGCGGTCGCTTTCTGACTTGCGAAACGCTACGTTGCGTTCGCCATCTCGGCAAGAGTGTTTGTTGCACGAGAGATATGTTTACGCAGGTCATATGCCCTTTATCGTTGCATCCGTCGTGAAGAGTAACGCAACCTCGAGCGCGCTATTCGTTGCATCCAACCCAGGATGAACGTAACGTGGGTGCCCCACGACCCAGGAGGACCGCCATGCCGGGAGGCCGGCTCACCGCCCAGGAGCGTCAGCAGATCGCCGCCGGCCTCGCCGACGACCTCGCCTACGCCGAGATCGCCCGACGCATCGACCGGCCGACGTCGACGGTCACGCGCGAGGTGCTGCGCCACGGCGGCCCCGGCGCCTACCGCGCCGACCTGGCCCACCGCACGGCGCAGCAGGCGGCGCACCGCCGTCGTCCCGCCGCGCGCGGCACCCGCACCACGAGTGCGGCGGGCCAGGACGACGCGGCGCTGCGCGCGTACGAGGAGAGCTTCACGACCCTGCTCATGCAGTCCGGCCTGCCCCGCACGGCGGCGGGCGTGCTCACCCTGCTGTACGTCGCGGACTCCGGCAGCCTGACCGCGGCCGAGCTCGTCGAGCGGCTCCAGGTCAGCCCGGCGTCGGTCTCCAAGGCGATCTCCCTCCTGGAGAACCTCGGCCTCGTCCGGCGCGAGCGTGCCGAGGGGCGCCGGGAGCGCTACGCCGCCGACGGCGACGCCTGGTACCAGTCGATGATCGCGGCGGCGCGCTCCAACGCCCAGCTCGCCGAGGCCGCCCGCGCGGGCGTCGGCGTCCTCGGTCGCGACACGCCTGCGGGCGCGCGCCTCGAGAACATGGCCCGGTTCATGGACTTCGTCGGGGAGAGCATCAGCCGTGCCGCCGAGCAGGCCCGCGAGCTCCTGCACACCCCGGCAGAGCGGTAGGCGGACGGCGTCAGCGCCTCTCGACCCAGCGGTCCACGGCCCACAGCACCGCGAGCGCGAGCCCCGGGACGACACCGTCGGCGACGTCGAGCGTGTAGGTGTCACGCACGGTGACCCACTTCTGGGTGATCACGGCGACGGGCACACCGCCCGAGGTGACGGTGTACTCCTTCTCGACGAAGTTCCCCTGCAGCTCCCACGCCGGCCCGTCGGGCACCGTGAGCGTCATCCGCGACCGCACGGGCGAGAACAGCTTGCCGTGCAGCGAGGCGACCTCGGTGCCCGCCGCGTCCGTGATCGTCATGTGCTTCGGGACGTTGAGCACCCGGCCGGCGACGCGGTAGAGGATGGTGCCCGCGGCGTCGAGCACGTCGGCCCGCTCACGCGGCCCCACCTTGCCGTCGACGACGAAGACGTCGCTGCCGGCGAGGTCGGTGACGCGGAAGTCGCGGCCGACGCTCAGCGCCTTCGCCTTCACGACGTAGCGGGTCCAGCCTGGTGACGGCGGAGGGAGAGCCATGGACCCAGCATGCCGAGCCTCCCGCGGCCGTGCCATCGGGTCTGCCTTGCGGGCATGCCCGCACGCATCGAGCCTGGTGGTGTCCCTGGTGGCACCCCGCCGCCGCGCCTGAGGAGGTCGCCGTGCCCGACACCGAAGATCCGCGCACCGAGCCCGCGCCTGACGACCCCCGCAAGCCGGACTCCCCGAAGGACCTGAAGAAGCCGTCGTGGCGACTGGCGTCCAAGGGGGCCGTCCGGGAGTTCATGGACGACCAGTGCACCGACCTGGCCGCCGCGCTGACCTACTACGCCGTCCTGGCCGCGGCCCCCGCCCTGCTGGCGCTGGTGTCGTTGCTCGGCTTCGTCGGCGACCCCGAGAAGGCGATCAACTCGATCCTGACGACCGTGAGCGACTTCCTGCCCGAGGAGACGCTCGCGATCGTCAAGCCGCTCGTCGAGAACCTGGTGAACTCCACCGGCGCCGGACTGGCCCTGGTGGTCGGCCTCGTCATCGCGCTGTGGTCCGCCTCCGGGTACGTGACGGCGTTCGGACGTGCGATGAACCGCGTGTACGAGGTCGAGGAGGGACGCCCGATCTGGAAGCTGCGGCCGCTGCTGCTGCTGGTGACGCTCGTCGTGGTCGTCCTGGCGGCGATCATCGTGGCGTCGCTGGTGCTGTCCGGGCCGGTCGCCCGGTCGATCGGGGACGCGGTCGGCCTCGGGGACGCCGCCCTGACCGCGTGGAACATCGCCAAGTGGCCCGTCGCGCTCCTGCTCGTCATCGTCGTCGTCGCCCTGCTCTACCACCTCACCCCCAACGTGAAGCAGCCCAAGTTCCGCTGGATCAGCGTCGGCGCCGTGGTGGCGATCGTCGTCTGGTTGATCGCGTCGGCGGCGTTCGCCTTCTACGTGGCGAACTTCGGGAGCTATGGCTCGTACGGGATGCTCGGGACCGTCATCGTGTTCCTGCTGTGGCTGTGGATCACGAACCTCGCCCTCCTCTTCGGCGCCGAGCTGGACGCCGAGCTGGAGCGCAGCCGCGAGCTGCAGGGCGGGATCGCCGCGGAGGAGGCCATCCAGCTGCCGCCGCGCGACACCCGCGCCAGCGACAAGAAGGCCGCCAAGCGCGCCGACGCCGTCGCGGAGGCCCGTGCGGTCCGGGAGTCCGCCGCCCGCGACGGGCGCGGCGACTGACCGCGGCCCACCGTCACCGCGGGCCCCGGCCTGAACGGGCGGGGTCCGGGAGGTCGGGGTCGACAGGGACGCGGGCGTCGACGAGGCGCGCGCCAGTGAGTGCGCAGGCGAGGCCGCGACGGTCACGGGTCGCGGCGACGCCGACGAGCGCCGCGAGGGCGACGACGTTCTGCAGCGTGCCGGCCCACGCGTTCGACGCGTCGCCGGGCGGCACGGCCTCCACGACCCCGAGCGCGCCGTACAGGCCGAGCAGCAGGTACCCGCGGGCCACCCGGTGCGGCAGCGAGCCGCGGCGCAGGCCGCCCGCGCCGTCCGGCCAGCGCGGCTCGAGCCACACCGCCCGCTGCCCGAGCGACGCCCCCGTCCCGACCCACGGCGGCACGAAGAAGACCAGCACGGCCGGCACCACCGTGCCGAGCAGCACGTCGGGCCAGGTGGTGGCCGAGGGCAGCTCGTGGCCGGTCGCCACGACCCCCGCGCGGTACGCCAGCTGCAGCGCGGCGCCCAGCGCGAACGCCGCCAGCAGGTCCGTGAGCATCCCGAGGAGACGGCGCCAGAACGTCACCGGGCGAGGCTCCAGGCGTGCCGCGGAGAGCGCGCGCGACTGCGGCATCCAGCGCAGCACGACCGGCGCCACGAGGGCGCCGACCAGCCCGCCGAGGGTGTTGGCGAGGACGTCGTCGACGTCCGCGACGCGGTACGAGCACGGGATGAGCCCGAAGATGCCCGTGTACTGCACGGTCTCGATCCCGACCGACGCGACCAGCGCGCTCACGGTGGACACCACGACGCCCCAGCCGAGGTAGCGGCGCGCCAGCACACCCCACGGCACGAAGAGCAGCACGTTGAACGCCACCTGCAGCACCGCCACGCTGCGCAGCGTGGCCAGCAGGCCGAGCCCGGCCGTGTCCCGGCGGACGTCGTCGAGCGAGTGCAACGGCGTCAGCTCCGCCCCGGCGACACCGTGCGCGGCGCACCACTGCACGAGGTCGCCCGACGGCAACGGCAGCATCGTGTACGCGAGCAGCGTCACGACGTACACCGCGAGCGCCGCCGCCCCCAGCACGCGCCGCGCGTCGAGCCGCCCGTACCGGCGCTGCTGCACCAGGAGCACGGGGACCAGCACCGCGAGGAACGCGACCACCCCGAAGCCGATGCCGATCATCGCCGGCCATGCCCACCGATCCACCACGCGGCCGACCGTAGCGGCGCCGTCCCCCTCCCGCCGGTCGGACGGCGGAGATCACACCGGAGCCGCCCGGGGACGGGAGGTCACGGCTGCGTCAGGGCGCGGAGGTCGTCGAGGGTGCCGTCAAAGACGTTCATGTCGATGTACTGCTCGTCACCGGCGTAGCCCGGCAGGGTGTCGTGGTCGGAGTACTGCCAGAACTCCCAGTCGCGCCGCGGCACGTCGGGGCTGGTGGCGACGGAGCGGATCCACAGCGGGTAGCGGTCGTACGCGCCGCCCAGGTACTCCGACCGGATCTGCTCCGTCGTGTAGATGATCGGCGGGACGCCGTAGTGGTCCTCGAGGGCGTCGAGCATCGGGTCGAGGATGCCCCGCAGCTTCGAGACCTCGGGCGGGTGGCTGGCGAAGTCGCCGTAGTACTCGACGTCGACGACGGGCGGGAGCGTGCCGCTCTCGGCGGGGACGACGTCGATCATGTGGGCCGCCTGGTCGGCGCCCGTGCTCTCGAAGCTGAGGAAGTGGTACGCGCCGACGAGCAGGTCGGTGTCACGGGCGGCGGCCCAGCTCGCCGCGAACCGCTCGTCCTCGTGGCTGGAGCCCTCGGTGGCCTTGATGAACGCGAAGTCGATGTCCTGGCCCGCGAGCGTGGGCCAGTCGATCTCGCCCTGGTAGGCGGAGACGTCCACGCCGCGGACGGCGAACTTCGCGGCCGTCACCCGGTTGGGCCACAGCACCCCCGCCCACACCAGGACGGCGAGGACCGCGAGCACCAGGACGACCGCCCCGGCAGCGATCCCCACGGCACGCCAGGGCCTTCGGCGGGGCGTTGCGCTGTCGTTCACCCTCTGATCCTGCCGGACGACGGTGCCTGCGGTCTCCCTCGCGCGTACCGTGGAGGGATGACGGCCGAGACCGTGGGTCCCTCGAACGGGCCCGACCCGCGAGAGCGCTACCGGCACCTCGACGCGCCCGCAGCACCTGACGAGCTCCGCGCCTCGCTCGATGTCAGCCCCGTCCCGGACCAGAAGGACGACGAGCTGCGCGAGGCGGAGTGGCTGCTGCGGACGGTCGGAGCGGGCTGAGCGGGCTCACAGCACGGCGTCCAGCATGACGAGGGCGGCCTCGTGCCGCTGCCGTGCATACGTCCGGAGCACGTCGTCCACCGTGTGCGGGTCGTGGACGGGAGCGCCGAGCGGGTACGTCGAGGCGAGCGTGTAGGCGCAGCCCACCGCCACGACCGACGCGAGGTCGGCCGGACGCACGGCAGGGTAGGCCGTCTCGTAGGCGTCGAGGAGTGCCGACAGCCCGTGCTGCCATCCAGGGGTGGTGACGACGGTGCGGGGGTCGCAGGCGATCCGGGCGATCTCCCAGGCGAGGTACCCGGCCGAGGGCGGCTGGAAGTCGATCACCGCCGCCACGGCATCCCCGCGCACCAGGACGTTCGGTGCCGCCAGGTCGCCGTGCAGGGTCTGGACCGTCAATGGCGGCAACGCGTCGAGCAACCCTCCGACGTGCGGCAGCAGCGCCCGCCTCTCGACCAGGGCGTCGTGCGCCCACGCACCGAAGTCGTCGGTGACGCCGCTCCGGCGGTACTCCTCGACGAGCCGGTCATACCGGGCCCTGGCGGCCGGGAGGTCGACCAGCGCGGACGCCGGGATCGTCGTCGGTGGTCCGGCCGGGTGGGTCGCCAGGTGCCGGTGCAGCTGGCCGACCGTCGTCCCGACGGCGCGCCACAGGTCACCCCGGAGCCCGCCCTCCGCGGTGGATGCCTCCTCGACGAGCTCCCAGACCGAGACGCTCAGCCCGTACCCCTGCCCGACCACGCCCCCGGAGGCGTCCCGGTACACGCGGGGCACCGGCGTCCCCCCTGCCCCGGCGAACTCGGTGAGCTCGATCGCGGCCACCGCGGCCGACACCTCCCCGGGTGTGCGGTACGACTTCACGAAGCGGCGCGCGCCGTCCGACGTGGTCACGACGACGTTGTCGGTCGCCGTGCCCGCGGGGACCCGCTCCACGCCGTGCACCTGCACGCCGAACGCGTCCCGGAGCAGGGCCGTGAGGGGCCCGGCGGCGGGCGACGGTGCGGCATCCACCTGGCCACCCTCTCACCGCGTGCTCGCCCTGGGACCGGTGCCTCGGCACACCGTCCGGGAACAACTCCACCCCGTGGCACGTTATGTCAGCGGATTCACGGCACCGAACGAGGAGCACCGTTGCGACGCATCGCCCGAAAGGTCGAGATCGAGCACGAGCCGGGGAAGTTCACCCGCTACCTCCGGCACGACAACGGCGAGGGGTACGTCTCGCCGCACGCCACCGTCCACCCCGACGCGACCATCAGGCCCGGCGCGTACGTCGAGGCGGGGGCCCGCGTGGGCGCGCACGCCCAGGTGGGCCGGTTCAGCTGGGTCGACGTGGACGCGGTCGTCGGCCGCGGCGCCCACGTGGACGAGAACGTGCACGTCGGCGTCCGCGGCGTCGTCGGCGACGGGTCACGGGTCGGCGCCGGGAGCCGGCTCGGCACCGACAGCCGCGTGCCCGCCGGCACCGTGGTGCCGCCCGACGCGATCGTGCCCGACGGCGAGACCGCGCACGGCACGCGCCGTCGCAAGGACTTCGGCACCGCGGCCTGACCGCACCGCCACCCAGCCTCACGCACCGTCAGCCCGCCACCTGCGCGGACGCTCCGCGCGACGCGCGCTCGGCGGCCGTGCGCGGGATGATGCTCGGGACCGACCCGAGGAGAGCCGTGCCGGACCCCGTCCCCGAGACCGCCCACGCACCCGGCGAGCGCGTGCTGCGCCTGGGCCGGATCGGATGGGCCGTCGTCGGCATCGCCGCCGCCGCGGTCGTCGTCTACGCCACCGTGTCCGCCATCAGCGGGCTGGCCGTGCCGCTCGTCGTCGCGGCCGTCCTCGGCCTGCTGCTCCATCCCCTCGTGGACCGGCTCGAGCGCCTCGGGCTGCGCCGCGGCCTCGGGTCGCTCGCCGTCCTCGTCGCGCTGGGCGGCGTCCTCGCGCTCGCCGTCGGCGTGACGGCCGACGGCATCTCCGACCAGTCCGCCGAGATCGCCGACCGGCTCGCCAGCGGGCTCGCCACCCTCCAGGAGCAGCTCGCCGGCACGACGTGGGACCTGTCCGGGGTCGATCTGCAGGACACGTCGGGCGCTCTGGCAGGCGGCGTCGCCAGCCTGTTCGGCAGCGTGTTCTCCAGCGCGGCCGCGTTCGTCGTCGGCACGTTCATCGCCGTGTTCTTCCTCTTCTACGTCATGGCCGACTGGCCCCGCATCGAGGAGTTCGCGGCGCGGCACTCGTCCGTCGGCGGCACCTCCGGCCGCGTCGTCGTCGACGAGGCCACCACGACGCTGCGCCGCTACTTCGGTGCGCTGACGACGTCGAGCCTCGTCACGGCCGCGCTCATCGCGCTCGCCGCGGTCCTGCTCGACGTGCCGCTCGCCTTCTCCATCGCGCTCGTCACCTTCGTGACGTCGTACATCCCCTACCTGGGCGCGATCTTCTCCGGCGCGTTCGCCGTCCTCATCGCGCTCGGTTCGCAAGGCCCCACGCAGGCCCTCATCCTGCTCGGCGTGATCCTTCTGGTGCAGAACGTGGTGCAGACGCTGATGCTCACCAAGCTGTCCTCCGACCGGCTGCGCCTGCACCCCATCGTCAACCTCGGCTCGACGATCGTCGGTGCCGTCCTGGCCGGCCTGCTGGGCGCGATGCTCTCCGCGCCCGTGACCGTCATCGTGCGCGACGTCCTCGGGCACGCAGGCAGCCAGGCCGACCGCGACACCGAACACCCCGAGCCGCAGCCACGGCCTGAAGGTCGCCGCTCGCGCTGACGCACCGAAGGCGCCGGCCCCGCGAGTGCGGGACGGGCGCCGTCAGTGACTACCTCGGCATTCTCCGAACTACCTCGGCACGTTCAGAACTACCTCGGCAGGTTCAGAACTACCTCGGCATCCTCCGAACTACCTCGGCAGGTTTGGTGCTACCTCAGCAGGTTTGGTGCTACCTCGGCAGGTTCGGAACTACCTTGGCAGGTTTGGTGCTACCTCGGCAGCGTTGACCTTCCTGTCAGTGCTGGTGGCGGCGGCGGATGCCGACGAGGACCACGCCACCGGCGACCAGGGCGACCGCGATCCCGAGCCACAGGATGATGTCGGCACCGGTCCGCGGGAGGAACCCGCCGTTGTCGCCCCCGTTGTCCGGGGGGCCCGGCGGGGTCGGGGGTGCCGGCGGGGCCGGGAACGTGTTGGTCACCGTGAGCTGCGCCGGGTCGCCGGCCGCGACGGTCACCGCGCCCGGGTCGCCGTCGCCGACGGTCGAGATCGTCGACGACGCAGCGCCGCCGTCGTCGGTCTCCGTCACCACGCAGTCGGCGCCTACCGGGAGGCCCGCGTAGGTGACGGTGTCACCGGCCGCGATCTCCCGCGCCGCTCCGTCCGGGATCGTGATGTCCTCGCCCTGGAACGTGCAGGCGAGGGTCACCTCGAACGGACCCACGTCGTAGGCGTCGCCCTCGAAGTCGACCACCTTCTCCACCGCGATCGACCCGGCGTCGAACGTGTTCGTCACCGTGACGACCGCGGGGTCGGCGTCGGCGCCCGGCACCACGACCTGGCCCGGGTCGCCGCCCTCGACGGTCGTCGAGACCGTCGACGACGCCGCACCCGCGGCGTCGGTCTCCGTGACCACGCACTCCGCGCCGATCGGCAGGCCGTCGTACATGGCGGGCTCGTCCGGCGTCACCGTCCGCGTGGCCCCGCCCGGGACCTCGATGTCCTGGCCCTCGAACGTGCAGGCCAGCGACACCTCGAACGGCGCCGTCACGAACGCCGCGGCGTCACCGTCCACCACCTTGTCGACCTCGACCGACCCGGTGTCGTAGGTGTTGGTCACCGTGACCTCTTGCGGGTCCTCGAACGTGGTGTCGCCGTCGATCTCCACCGGCTGGTCCGGCGAGATCGTCGACGAGGTCGCGCCGCCGTCGTCCGTCTCCGTGACGGTGCACAGGTCGCCGTCCTGGAGCCCGAAGTACACCGCGGGGAACCCGGGACCGAACCGGCGGTCGGCACCGCCGGGGATGACCTCCACGGGCTGGCCCTGGTTGTCGGTGCACTCCAGCGTGACCTCGTACGGGAAGTCCTCGAACGGGATGGCGCTGAAGTCGTAGTCCGCCAGCTCCTCCAGGGTGGTGGGCAGCGGCTCGAAGTCCGGCATCGGCGGCGCGAAGGCCGCACCGTCACCGTCGACCACCTTGCGGACCACCAGCGGGCTGGTCTCGAAGGTGTTCGTGATCCCCACGTCCACCGTGGTCGGGTCGCCGTCGGTCGCCGGGGGCACGGTGATGTCGACCGTCGTGCCGTCGACCGGCTCGCCGCCGTCCACCGTGATGGTGGTGGACGACGCCCCGAAGTCGTCGGTCTCCGTGAGCGTGCACTCGGAGCCCACCGGGAGGCCCGAGTAGAGCACGCCGTTGCCGCCGGCCTCCAGCTCCCGGTCAGCACCGCCCGGGATGGTGAGGTCCGCCCCCTCGTAGGTGCACGCGAGGCTCACCTCGAAGGGCCCGGGCCCGTACAGCGCCCCGAGGCCGGCGAGGTCCTTGTCGACCTGGATGGCGCCGACGTCGAACGTGTTGGTGATGACCACGTTCGCCGGGTCGTCGGCGTCGACGGTCACCTGGTCCGGGACCACGACCGATCCCGTCGCCCCGGAGTCGTCGGTCTCGACGATGTCGCACTCCGCGCCGGCGGGCAGGTTGCTGATCTGGGCCGACAGCGGCCCGGCACCACCGAGCACGACCGTGTCGTCGTAGACGGTCTGCGGCCCGGTGCCGTCGCCGTCGTCGAACGTGCAGGTCACCTGGATGTCGAACGGCCCACCGCCGTAGGCGCCCGCGCCGTCGCCGTCCACGACCTTCTGCAGGTTGATGACGCCGACGTCGTAGGTGTTGGTCAGCGTGACCGCGTTCCTCGGCTCGCCGACGATGTCGCCCGCCAGGGTGAGGTCGGCCGACGTGCCGTCCGTGACCACCGGCTCGCCGAGCGGGCCCTGCTGCACCGTGATGGTCGTGGTCGACGCGTTGCCCGCGCCCGTCTCGGTCACCGTGCACTCCGCGCCGACGGGGAGGCCGTCGAACTCGACCGAGTCGCCGTCGTCGAGCTCGAAGGTCATCGGGTCGTCCGGACCGTAGCCGTCCGCGTACACGTCCTCGCCGAGGAACGTGCACTCGACCGTGCCGTCGAACGGCCCGAACTCGACCGGGTTGCCGTCCTGGTCGACGGCGTCGCTGACGACCTCCTTGTCGATGACGATGCTCGACAGGTCGTACCGGTTGTCCGCCGTGATCGTCGTCGGGTCCTCGTCGACCGTCTCGCTGTCGATCGTCACCGTGCCGACGATGAGCTGTGTCTGCCCGGCGTCCCCGTCCTCCGTGATGGTGCACTCGGCGCCGTACGGCAGGTCGGGCACCACCACCGGTGTGCCCGGGGTGACGGTGATGGGTATCGGATCCAGGTCCTCCTCCACCCAGGTGCCCACGGCGGACGTGCACTGGACGGTGAGGTCGAACGAGTCGGGGGCGTTCGCCGCGCCGTCACCCGTGACGATCTTGTTCACCTGGAGCGGGCCCGACGCCGTGGCGACGCCGACCTTCGTGCCCTCGGTGGACAGCGAGTTCACCCGGTCCCCCGAGGACGTCACGATCGCGCCGGACGCCGCGGCCGAGTTGAACGCGATGGAGCGGTCGCCCGCCTCCGGCACCTCGGGCGGGGTGGTCGTCGTGCCCTCCAGCGAGAGCGAGCTGCCCGGCCGGAAGAGGTTCCCGTCCGCCATCGTGACCACGGCCTTGAGCGCCCTGATCTGCTCGTACGTCGCCTCCGAGGTGTCGGCGGTGAGCTCGGCCCAGCCGGTCTCCGGGTCGTCCGGGCACGTCGGCTCGTTGACCGGGTCGGTCAGGTCGTCCCCGCAGTAGTCGTCGACGGTCGTGTAGTAGAACGTCGTCGTGCTGCCCAGCGGGGCGTTGACGATCTGCGGGGGCGGGTCGTTGGTGAGGATCGGCGTCCACTCGGAGTCACGCGGCGACACGCTGTCGGGGTCCGACCCGGTGTCCCCAGGCCTGGGGAGGCGGTCGTAGATGACCACCTTGTCCATGGGGAGGTTGCCGACGTTGTTCACCTGGACCCGCCAGGTCTCGTTGTGCCCCGGGATGATCACCGGCGTGCACGGGTAGGCGTAGAAGCCGTCCGGGCCGTTCGGCGCGCTGCAGTCGACGCTCTGGTCCGGCGCGGCCGGGTCGAGCATGACGTCGATCTCGTCGTCGTCGGTCGCCTTGACGTACTTCGACTCCGACAGCACGCCGGAGGGGATCGGCGTCACGTCCGAGTCCGCCTCGCACGCCCCGGTGTCCTCGTTGATCCGTCCGTCGATCGTGCTGCCGTCGTCGCCGGACTGGGCCTGGCAGACGTCCCACGGCCGGTCGCCGGTGACGCCGGCCGTGTTCTCGACCAGCGTGTTGGCGGGCAGCGTGTCCCGGAAGATCACCTCGACGGTGATCGTGTAGGTCTGCCCCACCTCGAGCACCGTGCCCTCGGGGAACGTCCAGGTCAGGTTGAAGATGTTGCCGGTGCGGTCGACCGTCACCTGGTCGGGGTCGGTGGGCATCTGCGGCCCGTTCGGCTGCCCGGGGGGCGGTGTGTCGGGCTCGGTCAGCGCGTAGCTGTACGGCTGGTCGACGTCCGCCAGCCGCAGCTGCGGCCCGTCGGCGTCGCGCGGCATCACGTCCTCGATCACGGGGTCGTAGATCGGCCGGTTGCCGACGTTCGTCACCGTGATGTTCATCGGGAACGGCGACCCCGGGGGCTTCGTCCCGCCGGAGATGTCGGTGTCGAAGTCCTTGACGATCTTCACGCCGTTCTCGGCGTGCTCGTAGGTGATCGTCGCCGACGCGTCGTCCTCGCTGGACACCGGGATCGGGTTCTCCGGGTCGTCCGGGTTGAAGACGAGGTCGGCGCCGGTGACCGTCGAGGTCACGTCGTTGGTCGCCAGCCCGGGGGCGTCCTCGCCCGGGGCGGGGTCGTTCTCCGCCAGGTCGTTCGGCACCGGGGTGCTCGGGTCGGAGCGCAGCGTGTCCCGCACCTGGACGGTGAGGTTCACCGGCTGGGTCGGGTTGGCGGGGTTCTCCCAGATCGCGCCGTCGGCGCGGGTGAACGTGAACCGCAGCCCGGTGACGTCGGCGGCGGCCACGCCGGCCGGCAGCGCGAACGTTGCGGCCGGTTCGCCGTCCGTCCACGTGCCACCCGTGAAGGTGTCGCTCGCCGCGTCGTACGTGCCGCCGGTGTAGGCGTCCACCTGGACCTGGTCGATCGGCGTCACCAGAGCGGAGCTGTCGAAGTCGACGAGGTCGTACTGGTTCCAGAAGCTGCCGTCGACGTCCGTGAGCGTCATCTCGACCGCACGCGACGGCCCCGTGGGCTGGCCGGTGATGGTGAGGGTGGACGTCGGGTTGTCCTCGGCGTCCGAACCGGGCTCGACGATGGTCGCCGGGTCGAAGGACTTGGTCTCCTCCATCGTGATCTCCGCGTCACGGAGCTCCATGTCCGCCGTGTCCCACGCCTGCGGTGTCTGGTCGCTCGTGCCGCCCGGGTCCGACACCTCGGCGCCGGCGCTGTTCGGCACCGGGTTCGGGTCGTGGTCCACGGTGATGCGCTCTTCGGTGTACCGGTCGAACTCACGGAGCTTGAGGTTCATCTGCAGGACGCCCTCGTTGTTGCCCGACTCCGTGGACGCGATGCGGCCGTCGAACGTCACCTCGACGCCGACGACGTCCGCCAGCTGCGCCGCGGTGAGCGCCTCGGCGGCAGCCTCGTCGTAGTCGGTGGTCGTGCCGTCCACGGTGGTCAGCGTGACCGTCGTCGTCTCGGCCCCGTCCGGCGGCGAGACGTCGATGATGTCCGTCAGCGTGAACGCGTCGAACGGGCTCGTCCCCGCGGCGACCTCGGGCTCGACGACGTTGTCCGGGTTCGCCGTCGACGGCTCGGCGATCCGCAGCTCGTCCACCCGCGCGACGGAGTTGTTCGACCCGGTGACGGTCACCACGGTCGACGGGAAGTCGGCGTACGGCGTGCCCTCCGGAGGTACCGAGAGCGGCCCGCCCGTCCACTCCTTGTCGATGCCGACGTTGATCGGCTCGTCGATGATGAGCACCTGGTCGTCGTCGGTGTCCGTGCGCTCGACGGGCTCGCTGCCGTCCGGCGGGTTGAACGTGGCCGTGCCGCGCGCCGTGTCGGTCACGAGGCCCGGGTCGTCGCCGTTGTTGTAGATCTCCCCCTGGTCCCGGCCGAGCGCAGGTCCGCCGCTGCGGCGGTCGTCGCGCAGCTCGAACGTCAGGTCGAGGTGCCGCCCGTCCGCCTGGGTCGAGCGGGCCACGCCGCTTCCGGCGGCGGGGACGGTCGGGTCGGTCGGGAACTCGGCCCGCGACGGCGACTCGGTGTAGGTGAGCCGGACCGAGGTCGCGGCCTCCTGCTCGTCGGCCGTCAGCGTGTAGCCGGGGAACGACCCGTCACACGGCGCGGCCACGCTGCACGGGTCGCCGGACGCGTCGACCCAGGCGCCGTCGATGAACAACTCGACCCCGGTGATGGCGTCGTACTGGATCAGCGGGTCCACCGAGCTGTCGATCGCCTCGACGCGCGTGAGGTTGAACGCGTCGTAGAACGAGCCGGAGATTGCCGGGTCGTCCGCGGCGACGGGGTCGGCGATGTCGCTGATGACCATCGGGTCCACGTTCTCGAACCCGTTGGTCGACCACGTGATCTGCGCCGTGATCCCGTCCTGGGTGCGCGCCCGCAGCGTGTAGGGCTCACCGGTCTGCCCCTCGGGGGCGAGGAAGTCCTTCGCGATGAAGTCGAGGTCGCCCGGGCCCACCGGCACCGGGAACGGGTCGACGGTGTCGCAGCCCTCGGCGGGGTCGGTCGGCGCGATCGCGCTGTTGGACGCGCTCGACGCGCCGCAGTTCTCGATCGGGGCGTCGCGGTCCTCGGGGCCCGTGTACGCAGCGATGAAGTTCGGGGAGAAGCTCGTCCCCGGCGGGATGCCCTCGCCGGTGTTGTCCTCGTAGACGAACTGGACGCCCTGCGCGCCGTCCGGCAGGTCGCAGTTCACCGTCGCGGCGCCCTCCACGGGGCTGCCGCAGTCCGGCGCCTCCACCCACGCGGTGCCGTCCCAGTAGTTGATGGTCAGCGACGTGCCGGCGGGCACCTCGGTGGACCGGACGGACGAGGCGGTGAAGTTGTCCCAGAACTCGCCGGGTGCACCCGTGTCGGTCGGGTCCTGGATGACGACCTCGTCCGCGTTGGTGGTCGACCCGTCCGGGCCGAACGGCAGCAGCTGGGTCGGGAGGCCGACGACGACGGTCTGGCCGGGCAGCGCCGGGATCGTGGACGGCGAGATCGACTTGGTCGTGTCGGTCGCGAGCCGGTCCGTCAGCGTCGTGAGGTCGTCGGACGCGGTCTCGGAGTCGTTCGGGATCGTCGCCGTGATCTCGTTCGGGTGGACGACGTCGTCCACCTCCTGGTCCGGGTCGGTGTCCGCGGTGAACGGGATCGTCGCCTCGGCGCCGGTGACGATGTCGCCGGTGAACTCGACGGAGAACCCGACGACCTCACAACCAGCAGGCGGGTCGGGCAGCGTGTCCTCCGCCTCGGCGGGGATCGGGTCCGTCGTGGTCCCGTCGGCGCAGGTGAACGTCACGCTCGCGGCGTCCGCGTTGTTCGGCCACACCACGCCCGCGCCGGCGCCGTCCGTGCCCCACCCGGTGAAGGTGAGCGGGTCGGCGCCCTCGAACGGGCTGTCCGTGCCGGGCGACGGCTCCGTGATCGTCAGCTCGGTGGTCGGGTCGCCGTCGTTCGTCGCGCCCAGGGTCACCGTCGTCGGGTCGCCCGCGCTCACCACGTCGGGGCTGAACGTCTTGGTCGGCGTGACGCTGTTGTTCGGCGGCGTGATCACGTAGGTGTCGGTCGCCGTCGTCGGGTCCGACTCGTCGTCGCCGTGGACCACGTTGGACGACGTGGAGTTGGTGACCGTGGTCGTGTCGGTGAGCTCCGTGACGGCGTCGGTCTGCTCGACGGCGATCGGGATCGACGCGGACGCGCCCTGCTCGATCGCGCCGGTGAACGTCACCGTGAAGCCCTCGACGTCGCACCCGGCCGGCGGGTCGGGCAGCGTGTCGGCGGTGGTGCTGGTCGCCGTCGGCGTGGTGCCGTCCGCGCAGGTGAACGTCACGTCCGCCGCCGTCGCGCCTGCGGGCCAGGAGACGTCGCCCCACCCGGTGAAGCCCAGGTAGGTGAACGGGTTCGGGTCGGTGCCCGCCGTCGGCTCGACGATCACCAGGGAGTCGACCGTGTCGTTCGAGGTGTTGGTGCTCCCGATGGTCATCGTCGCGGCCGTGCCGGGGTTCGCGATCGCGCCCGCAGGGTCGATCGTCTTGGTGGTGTCGGAGTCCAGGCTCAGCGGCACCTCGGGGACGATGTCGTCGCTCGCGGACTGCTCGGCGGCGTTGTCCGAGTCCACCGTGGCGGTGTTCGTGATCGGCTCACCGCTCGCGCTGTACGGGATGTCGTCGGCGATCGTGCCGGTGATGAGGATCTGGACCTGGCCGCCGTTGTTCACGCTGTCGGCCGTGTACGTCACGGTGTCCGTGTCCGTGTCGGCGTCGAGCGAACCGCCCGTGGCGCCGTCCTGGTTCTGGATCGACGCGCTGACCAGCTCGACGTAGTCCGGCAGCGGGTCGGTGACCGTGGTCGGCGTGCACGGGTCCTGGTTCGGGTCCGAGCACGACACCGTGATCACCCACGTGACGGTCTCCCCCGGCTGGTACGGCCCGGTGCTCGTCTCGAGCTTGCCGATCTGCCAGTCCGCCGCGGACGCCGACGTCGCCGGGATGACGGCGCCACCGAGCGCGAGCGCGAGCACGCCGAGCACGGACCAGCCGCGGCTGAAGCGTCTGCCCTGCCGCCTGCGTGCGTGCCGTGCGCCGTGCCTCGTCGTCGTGCGTCCGTCTGCCATCGAAGCTCTCCCCCACCCCGGTGCCACCACCCCGCGCACACCCTCGTGCGCAGACCACACCGACGGTGTCAGAGTTCACACGACTTGGCGCGTTGAACGACGATTTCTTCGCGTTCGCCCCCACCAGGCCGCGTCCGGGTCATTCCTCCCGTCGTCGCGTCCCGAAGCGGTAGAGCAGCGCCCCACCCAGCAGGAGCACGACCGCGGCCAGGAGCGCGGCGACCACGTCCGCGCCCGTCCGCGGCAGGAAGCCGCCCCCGGAGCCGGGCACGACGTCCGTGGAGGTGGTGCACCCGTCGTCCGCCGCGCAGGACCCGCCGGAGCCTTCCGGCGTCACCACGACGTTCACCATCGTCCCGTCGCCCGCGGCCGGGTCGTCCACCCGCAGCGCGTACGTCACGGTGACCGTGCCGCCGACGTCCAGCGGACCGCGCCAGGCGAGGACCGGGTCGTCGAACCGCAGCTCGCCCGCGCTCGCCGTCGGCAGGCCCGCCGGCGTGGCGTCGTCCAGCACGTCGGACAGGTCGTCGGAGACGCTCGCCGGTTCCTCGTCCGTGTACGGCGCGGCGCCCGTCGAGGTCACCGTGACGGTGTACGTCACCAGGTCGCCGGGGGCCGCCTCGTCCGTGTCGACGGACTTGGTGACCTCGAACGCCCGGACCGGCGTGACGACCTGGCAGCCCTCCGGCAGCTGCGGGATCGCGGTGGACACCCCAGCGGCCATCCCGCCGCCGCCGGTCGGGACCGCGACCGGGCAGTTCGACTCCGGCGGCCCGAGGACGGCGTTCGCCAGGGTCGCGTCCCCGCCCGGCGGGTCGCCCACCGTCACCGAGTAGGTGATCGTCGCGGTCTCGCCGGGATCGAGCGCACCCGACCACGACAGCTCCGGCTCCGCGTACGAGACCTCACCGACGTCCGCCGTCGCGTCGCCGTCGTACACGGCGTCGTCCAGCACGTTCGTGAGGTCGTCGGTGACCGTCGCGGGGCTCTCGTCGGTGTACGCGGTCTGACCGGTGTTCGTCACCGTGATCGTGTACGTGACCGTGTCGCCGGCCGTCACCGCATCCTGCGGATCCGCCGTCTTGCGGATCTCCAGGCCGTTGACCGGCACGTCCGTGGTGCAGCTGTCCTCCGTGCCGTCGTCACAGTTCGACTCGGGCGGCCCGACGACGGAGTTCGTCAGCGTGCCGTCGCCGTCCTCGGCCGGCGGGGCGTCCACGGTCACCGAGTACGTGATCGTCGCCGTCGCCCCCGGTTCCAGCGCGCCGGACCAGGAGAGCGTCGGCTCGGCGTACGACGCCGTCCCGACGTCGGCCGTCGCGTCGTCGTTGAACGCCGCATCGTCCAGCACGTCCGACAGGTCGTCCGTGAACGACGCCGGGTCGTCCGCCGAGTACGCCACCTTGCCCGTGTTCGTCACCGTGACCGTGTACGTCACCGTGTCCGCGGGGCTGGCGGAGCCGGCGGGAGCGGCTGTCTTGCTGATCTCCAGCGCCCGGACCGGCACGTCGGTGGTGCAGCCGTCCTCCGTGCCGTCGTCACAGGTCGACTCCGGCGGTCCCACGACGGCGTTCGTCAACGTGCCGTCGCCGTCCTCGGCGGGCGGGTCGTCCACCGTCACGGAGTACGTGATCGTCGCCGTCGCCCCGGGCTCGAGCGCGCCCGACCAGGAGAGCGTCGGCTCGGCGTACGACGTCGTCCCGACGTCGGCCGTCGCGTCGTCGTTCCAGGCCGCGTCGTCCAGCACCCCGGTCAGGTCGTCCGTGAACGTCGCCGGGTCGTCCGCCGTGTACGGCGCCTGCCCCGTGTTCTGGACGGTGACCGTGTACGTCACCGTGCCACCCGGAGCCACCTCGTCCGCCGGATCCGCCGTCTTCGTGATCTGCAACGCCCGCACCGGCAGGTCCGTGGTGCAACCGTCCTCGGTGCCGTCGTCACAGCTCGACTCCGGCGGTCCCACGACGGCGTTCGTCAGCGTGCCGTCGCCGTCCTCGGCCGGGGGGTCGTCCACCGTCACCGAGTACGTGATCGTCGCCGTCTCCCCCGGGGCCAGCGCGCCGGACCACGACAGCGTCGGCTCCGCGTAGGTCGCCGTCCCGACGTCCGCCGTCGCGTCGTCGTTCCACGTCGCGTCGTCCAGCACGTCCGACAGGTCGTCCGTGACCGAGGCCGGGTCGTCCGCCGTGTACGCCACCTGCCCGGTGTTCTCCACCGTCACCGTGTACGTCACCGTGCCACCCGGAGCCACCGCGTCCGCCGGATCCGCCGACTTCGTGATCTGCAACGCCCGCACCGGCACGTCCGTGGTGCAGCCGTCCTCCGTGCCGTCGTCACAGCTCGACTCGGGCGGCCCGACGACAGCGTTCGTCAATATGCTGTCGCCGTCCTCGGCGTGCGGGTCGTCCACCGTCACCGAGTACGTGATCGTCGCCGTCTCCCCGGGTTCCAGCGCGCCGGACCACGACAGGGTGGGCTCCGCGTAGGTCGCCGTCCCGACGTCGGCCGTCGCGTCGTCGTTGAACGTCGCGTCGTCGAGGACGTCCGTGAGGTCGTCGTCGAACGTCGCCGGGTCGTCCGCCGTGTACGACGCCTGCCCGGTGTTCTGGACGGTGACCGTGTACGTCACCGTGTCGCCCGGAGCCACCTCGCCCGCCGGGTCAGCGGTCTTGGTGATCGTCAACGCCCGGATCGGTACCGTCGTCACGCAGTCAGCCGGCGAACCGGGCGGCTGCTCCGGGGTGTTCGGGTCACCAGCGCAGTTCGACTCGGACGGGCCGAAGACGAGGTTCGTCAACCTGCCGTTCCCACCCGCTGCCGGCGGGTCGTCGACCGTCACCGAGTACGTGATCGTCGCCGTCTCCCCCGGGTCCAGAGCACCCGACCACGACAGCTCGAGCTGCCTGTACGACGTCGTCCCGATGTCGGCCGTCGCGTCGTCGTTCCAGGTCGCGTCGTCCAGCACCCCGAACAGGAGGTCAGTGAACCTCGCCGGATTCTCCGCGGTGTACGGCACCTGCCCGGTGTTCTCCACCGTCACCGTGTACGTCACCACGCCGCCCGGGGTCACGGCGTCCGCCGGGTCGGCCGACTTGTGGATCTCCAGCGTCCGGATCGGCACGTCCGTGGTGCAGCCGTCCTCCGTGCCGTCGTCACAGGTCGACTCCGGCGGCCCCACCACAGCATTCGTCAACGTGCCGTCGCCGTCCTCGGCGAGCGGGTCGTCCACCGTCACCGAGTACCTGATCGTCGCCGTCTCTCCGGGCTCCAGCGCACCCGACCACGACAACGTCGGCTCCGCGTACGACACCGCACCCGTGTCGGCAGTCGCGTCGCTGTTCCAGCTCGCGTCGTCCAGCACCCCGGTCAGGTCGTCCGTGACCGTCGCCGGGTCGTCCGCGGTGTACGCCACCTGCCCGGTGTTCTCCACCGTCACCGTGTACCTCACCGTGCCGCCCGGGGCCACCTCGGCGGCCGGGTCGGACGTCTTCGTGATCTGCAGCGCCCGCACCGGCACCGCGGTGGTGCAGCCGTCCTCCGTGCCGTCGTCACAGGTCGACTCCGGCGGCCCGACGACGGCGTTCGTCAGCGTGCCGTCACCGTCCGCGGCCACGGGATCGTCCACCGTCACCGAGTAGGTGACGGTCGCCGTCTGTCCAGGATCCAGCGCGCCGGACCACGTCAGGGTCGGTTCGCTGTAGTCCACCGTGCCCACGTCCGCGGTCGCGTCGTCGCCGTACGCGGCGTCGTCGAGGACATCGGTCAGGTCGTCGGTGAACGTCGCCGGGTCGTCCGCCGTGTAGGCGTACTGCCCCGTGTTCTCCACCGTCACCGTGTACGCCACCGTGCCCCCGGGCAGCACCTCGCCGGCCGGGTCCGCAGACTTGGTGATCTCCAAGGACTGCACGGGCGTCTGCGTGGTGCAGCCCTCCTCCGTGCCGTCGTCGCAGTTCGACGCCGGCGGCCCGACCAGGGCGTTGACCAGCACTCCGTCGCCCGTGACCGGGTCGTTCACCGTCACCGAGTACGTGACGGTGACCGCCTCGCCGACCTCCAGCGGCCCCACCCAGAATAGGTCCGTCCCGAACAGGCCCAGGTTGTTCGTCTCGCCGTCGGCCGCAGCGTCGTCGTTGTACGTCGCGTCGTCCAGCACCCCGGACAGGTCGTCCAGCAGGAACGCCGCCGACTGGGACTCCGCGGTGAACGGCGCGGTGCCCGTGTTCGTCAGGGTCACCGTGTAGCCCACCGTGCCCCCTGGCGCCACGCTCTCGACGTCCGCGGTCTTCTCGATCTCCATCATCAGCACCGGCAGGGTGACCGTGCAGCCCTCCTCCGTGCCGTCGTCGCAGTTCGACTCCGGCGGGCCGGTCACCGCGTTGACGAGCTCCTCGTCGCCCGCCGGGGGGTCGCCGACCGTCACCGAGTACGTGATCGTCGCGACCTCCCCGACCCCGAGGGCCCCCGACCAGGACAGCTCCGGTTCGGTGTACGACACCGTCCCGACGTCGCCGGCCGCGTCGTCGTCCCAGGCCGCGTCGTCCAGCACCTCGGTCAGGTCGTCGGTGAACGTCGCCGGGGCGTCGGCCGTGTACTCCACCTGGCCGGTGTTCTCCACCGTCACCGTGTACGTCACCGTGCCCCCCGCGGACGCCGCCGCCGCCGGGTCGGCCGTCTTGGTGATCTGCAACGACCGGACCGGCAGGTCGGTCGTACAGCCCTCTTCGGTGCCGTCCACGCAGCTCGACTCCGCCGGGCCGACGACGGCGTTCGTCAACGTCCCGTCCCCGCCCGCGGGCAGCGGGTCGCCGACCGTCACCGAGTACGTGATCGTCGCGGCCTCCCCGACCGCGAGGGGGCCCGACCACGACAGCGTCGGCGCGCTGTAGTCCACGGTGCCGGCGTCCGCGGTCGCGTCCCCGCCATACGTCGCGTCGTCGAGGACGTCCGTCAGGTCGTCGGTGAAGGCGGCCGGGTCGTCCGCGGTGTACGGCACCCCGCCCGTGTTCTCGACGGTCACCGTGTAGGTCACCGTGTCGCCCGGCAGCACCTGGTCCGCGGCGTCCGTCGACTTGGTGATCGTCAGACCCGCCTGCAGCACGTCGGCCGGGTAGTCCTCCACCTCGCCGCCGTCCGCCGGACCCGTCGGCGACGGAGCCGGCACGTCGCCGGGGAACAGGCGGAAGCGCGCGTACGTACCGGCCGTCGTCGTCGCGGCGCCGAAGGCCAGCTCGTAGTCCGCCGTGCCGGACGACGCCGGGACCGTCACGCTCTGACGCTCGTCCGCCTGGAACGCACCGTCCCCGTCCAGGTCCACCCAGCCGGCGAGCGTGGCCGCCGCGTCGGTGTCGTTGGTGACGGAGACCGTCACCGTGGTCGCCCCCACCGGGCTGAGCCTGATCGGGGCGGCGACGCCGTCCTCGTCGTCTGCCGCACCGGCCGTGTCGTCGCCGTCCGCTCCCGCTGACGGGACGCCGTCGTCTTCCGCGTCGACCGCCGACCCGAGCATCAGCGGGGACGTGCCCGCCTCCGGGTCGAACGCGAGGAGCTCGTGCCGCGGGCCGTCCGAGGCGACCGTGGTGCCGTACGAGTCGGGCGCGTCGCCGAGGTCGGTGGGGCAGGCGAAGCCCAGGACGCTCGTCGCCAGCCCGCGGACGGCGGGGTCGAGGTCGAGCGTGTACACGTAGAGCTGGCCGTCCGCCGGGTAGTCGAAGCCGTCGAGGGTCTCCGTCACGGCGTCCGGCGCGATCCGCCACGGCACGGTGTCCAGGACGGTCCCGTCTGAGTCGGTGACGTACGCCGTGAGGACCGTGTTGGTGCTCGGCTTGCTGAGCGTCAGCGACACCGGCGCCCCCGGCGTGCCGCTCACGTGGCTCACCGTGACCATGACCTCCGAGCGTGGCACCAGGCCGTTCGCCGCCGCGGCGTCGGTCACCGTCTCGCCGTAGTCCCCCATGTCCGACGCGTCGGGGATCTGCGTCGTGGCGACCGGTTCGCCCAGCAGCCCCCCGTCGACCGCCGTCGCTCCCGTGGCGTCGTTGATGTAGACGGGGCTCAGGTACGGGTTCGCGTCTCCCGCGACCCCGTTGTTCGTGGTCTCCGCACCGTCCGGGTCGATGGCTACCCCGCCGTCCGGCACCCAGAGGTTGCGGACGGACGCCGTGCCGAAGTCGTCGTTGTAGAACGTGTTGGTCGTGATCCACCGGTACCGGGTCGCCGTCCCGCACTGCAGCGGCAGGTCGGGGACGAACGGCTCCGCCACCACGGCGGCCGGGTAGTCCTCGACCTCACCCCCCGACACCGCCCCCGTCGGGGCAGGGTCGTCGACCGCACCCGAGAACACGCGGAACCGGGCGAACGTGTCGCCCGACGTCGCGGCCGCCGGGAACGTCAGGTCGTACGCGGCCGTGCCCGAGCCCGCCGGCACCGCGGCCGTGGCCCGCTCTCCGGCCGTAAAGATGCCGTCGCCGTCCAGGTCGACCCACCCGGCCAGCGTGGCGGGCTCGTCCGCGTCGTTCGTGACCGTGACGCTCACGGTGGACTCCGACGTCGGGCTCACCTCGACCGGGCTCGCGACGGCGGCCTCGTCGTCCACGCCCGCCGCGTCGTCGCCGCTCGCGTCGGGGGTCGGCGCGCCGTCGTCGTCCGGGTCGACGGTGTTCGCGTCGCCCAGCATGAGCGGCGCGGTGTTCGTCGTGGCGTCGAAGCCGACCAGCCCGTGCCTGGCGCCGTCCCGCGACAGCGTCGTGCCGTAGGTGTCCGGCGCATCCCCCAGGTCCGCCAGGATCGGCGCGGTGGCGCACCGTGCGCCGTCGTTGTTGTTCGTCGGCCCGGGTCCGTAGGCGAAGAACGTCGCCGACGTCGGGTCGTCGGCCGGGATACGCCAGATCTGGCCCGTCTGGTTGTTCGCCCCGTACAGGAACCCCGGGCTGCCGTACGTGGCACCGAAGGGAGAGCTGCCGCCCGTCGCGGACTGGCCGTTCGGGGCGGTGAGGGCGCCCAGCGCGGCCACCTGGACGAACCCGGCCGACGGGTCGTCCGGGTCGAACGCGTAGATGAACGCGTTGCCGTTGTTGGTGTTCACCCCGAAGGAGTAGAGGCGTCCGTCGTCCGGGTTGTAGACCCAGTCCAGACCCGCGTTGACGGGCGCTGCCGGCGCGGGCACGGTGCCCCCGTCGAGCACCTGGAGATACGTCGGGGAGTCCTGGTCGACGTCCACCGCCATCCAGGACCGGGTGCCCGAGCCGCCGCCGCCCAGGTAGAGCACGCCGTCGGGCGAGACGTCACCGATCGGGACCCCGTTCGGGAAGAGCTGGGCGAACGTGAAGGACACGTTCGAGTAGTCCGGCGACCCCAGGTTCGCCACGGTCGTGTAGTCCGGCGAGACCAGGTAGATCTGGTCCGTCGGGTTGTCCATGCCGAAGAACGCGTCGGCGAGCTCGCTGTACCCGACGCCGTTGAACGCGACGTCCGTGAGGGCCGGCCGGTCCACGAGCTCGCCGGTGACCAGGTCGATCTCCGTCGGCGTGGCCGACGGCGCGTTCTGGAAGAGGAACGCCGGCGTCGGGCACGCGCCCGAGCCGACGAACGGGGTGAACGTGACCGACGTCTCGGCGGGAAGGTCGAGCCCGGTGGTGGGTTCGACGTCCGACGGGCCGTTCGTGTACGTCCCGGCGGTGCGCGACGTGACGTCGACGCTGATCGTGCACGACGTCTCGCCGGCGGCGAGCACGCCGTTCGTCACCGCGACGGTCGTCCCGCCACCGGTGGCGGCGACGTCGGCGTCGCAGTCCGTCTCGACCGACGGCGGCCGGGCCACCTCGAGCCCGGCGGGCAGGTTGTCCGTGAACTCCCAGCCGTCCTTCCCCGCGAGCTCCGAGGTGTTGGTGACCGTGAACGTCAGCGTGGACCGCCCGCCGACGACGGCCGACGTCGGCGAGAACTCCTTGTCGAGCTGTGGGCTGACGTCGAGCACCTGGATGTTGTCGTAGGCGCCGTCGTTGCCGTTCGCCGCGCTGTTCTGGTTGCGCAAGCGGATGCCGAGGCTGTCGCCCGTGACGAGGGTGGAGCCGTTGGCGGCGAACGTCCCGACGCGCACGGTCCGGCTCGTGCCCCCTGGGGTCGGGACGCCGGTCAGCGTCTCCCCCCGCGGATCGGTACACACGTTGATGGGCGAGCTGGACACCGCCGTCTCCGTGTTCGCCGCGTCGAGGAAGTAGAACCGCAGCAGAGGGGCGGAGACGTTGCAGTTCATCGCGCCGGCGTCCACGGAGAACGTCACGAAGCGGTTGGCCACGGGCAGCGCGACCGGGGTCGCGGTCTGGAACTGGATCTGGGCGCCGGTCGCGCCGTCCGCGGTGTACGACGCCGCCGCCCCGTTGGTCTGGGGGTCGACCCCGCGCAGCTGCCCCAGCGCGTGCGGGATGGCCAGCATGGCGTCGTACACCGAGGCGGCGTTGCTCACGTCGGTGCAGTCGGCCGCGTCGCGCGGGCTCCCCCAGTCGACGATGAAGCCGTTGCAGTTGGCCCGGTTCGCCCAGAAGGCGGCGGCCGTGTAGCTCGTCCCCTGGGCGCCCGTGTAGTCGGTGAGCAGGACGTTCGAGCCGTTGGGGGCGTTCTCGAAGTCCTCGGTGTAGAGCACCTCGGGGTCGCCGGGGACGCCAGGGTTGCCGGGTACGGCGGCCGCGGTAGGTGCGGACGTCACGGGCGTGGCCACGACGACGAGCGTCCCGCCCAGGGCCAGCACGCCTGCGGTCACCGCGGACACCCCACGGCGTAACCTTTCCGGCGAACCAGACATACCTCGACCCCCAGGAGCACTTCGGCGTCCTACACCGGGCCCCGCGCGGATGTGACCTGCGCCACCCCGGAACTAGCCTCACCCTGGCACGTGACACCCCGGTTGTCGCTCGAAACCGCGCTCGGCGATGCCCCCGACCCTTCCTGCGGCCCCCCGGTCGCGCTGCTCGAGGGTGTGGTGCAGGGTGCTGGATGTGCCGAAACCCACCCCCCGCGACGTGGTCTCCGGCTTCGTGACCGGCCTCTTCTCCATCCCGGAGGGGATGGCGTACGCGACCGTCGGGGGGTTCGCCGCCCCGCTGGGCCTGTGGTCGGGTGCCGTGCCCACGGTGATCGGGTCGATCTTCTCCCGCACCGTGCTCATGGTCACCACCCTCACCAGCGCGATCGCCTTCACCGCGAGCAGCGTGCTGTCGGACGCCGGGCTCGACCCGGGCGACGTCGGTGCCGTCGCCACGATGACGCTGCTGGTCGGGCTGTGGATGGCGCTGCTGGGCGTGCTGCGGCTCGGCTCGGTGATGTCGTTCGTCTCGACGGCGGTGATGACGGGCTTCACGGCCGGGATCGCCGTGCAGATCGTCGCCGGGGTGGTCAAGGACGCCACCGGGTACGTCCCCGAGGCGCACAACACCGTGGGCAAGCTTGTCGAGGCCCTGGTGCACGTGGGCGACTGGGACCTGTCGACCGTGCTGGTCGCCGCCGCCACCGTGGCCGTCTGGGCGGTGCTCCACGCGGTGCGACGCCTGCGCAAGACCGCGACCCTCCTCGCCCTCGTCCTCGTGACCGTGGTCGTCGCGATCCTCGGCACGGACGTCGAGCGGGTCTCCGACATCGCCGCCATCCCCCGGTCGCTGCCCCCGTTCACGCTCCCCGACCTCGGCGCGCTGCCCGCGCTCGCCACCGGGTCGTTCGCCATCGCGCTCGTCGCGCTCGCACAGGCCGCCGGGATCGGCGCCGCCGTGCCCAACCCGGACGGCACGCGGACGAACGTGTCCAAGGACTTCACGGCCCAGGGCCTCGCCAACGTCGCCGGCGGGTTCTTCGGCGCGCTGCCCACCGGCGGGTCGCTGTCGCGCACCGGCGTCGCGACCAGCGGCGGCGCGCAGACCCGCTGGGCCGGCATCTTCGCCGGGCTGTGGCTCGTCGTCCTCGTGCTGCTCCTCGGCCCGCTCGCCGGCGAGATCCCGATGGCCGTGATCGGCGGGCTGCTGCTCGTCATCGGCGGCGAGCTCGTCGTCGGGCGCTGGGCCGACATCGTGCTGGTGTTCCGCACCTCGTGGCTCTCCGCAGCCGCGCTCGTCGTGACCTTCGCCGCCACCACGCAGCTCCCCCTGCAGCAGGCGATCTTCCTCGGCGCCGCGCTGTCGATCGTGCTGTTCGCCGTGCAGTCCGCCCGGCGCGGTCGGCTGGTCGAGCTCGTCCCGACGACGGACGGCGAGTTCCGCGTCGAGGACGCGCCCGCCGCCCTGCCCAGCGGCCGCACCACCGTGCTGCACTACCTGGGCAGCGGGTTCTTCGCCGAGGTGAACCGCCTCGAGGAGGAGTGGCCCCACACCGCCGGCACCCGCGACGCCGCCCTGGTCATCTCGCTGCGCGGCTCGGCCGGCATCCCGTCCACGACGTTCCTCAAGTCCCTCGACCGCCTCCTGGACCGCTGGCACGACCACGGCGTCGAGGTCGTCGTCTGCGGCGTCCCCGCCGCCCTGGCGGGCCGGTTCGCCACCGGCGGCGTGTCGCAGCGGCTGCAGGACGCCGTCGTCCCCGAGTCCGACGTGCTGCTCGGCTCCGTCCGCGAGGCCTACGACCTGGCCGAGCGCCGCCGCACCGCACGCGCGCCGAGCACCCCGACAGACCCGACCACCGCGCAGGAGCCCTCGTGACCGACGTCCTCACCGCCATCGCCCAGGTGGCGATCCTCGTCTTCGTGCTCGCGTCGATGATCGGCCTCGGCCTGTCGTTGACGGTGCAGCAGATCCTCACCCCGCTCAAGGACGTCAAGCTCGTGGTCCTCGGCCTGGTGACCAGCTTCGTCGTCGCGCCCGCCGCCGCCTGGGCGATCGCCGCGCTGTTCGGCCTCAGCGACTCCCAGTCCCTCGGCCTGCTGCTCCTCGGTGTCGCCGCCGGCGCACCCTTCCTGCCCAAGCTGGCGCAGCTCGCCAAGGGCGAGGTGCCCTACTCCGTGGGCCTCATGGTGCTGCTCATGGTCGTCACCGTGGCGTACGTGCCGCTCGTGCTGCCGCTGCTGGTCGACGGCGTCACCGTCAGCGCCTGGGACATCGCCCGCCCGCTGCTCCTGCTCATGCTGCTGCCCCTCGCCGTCGCGCTGGCCGTGCGGGCCCGCTACCCCGAGTCCGCGAAGCTCGCGCCCATCCTCAACCGGGTGTCGACGACGGCGCTCGCGCTCGGCATCGGCTCCGCGGTGCTGGTGGGGCTGCCCCAGATCTGGGACCAGGTGGGTACCGGCGTGCTGCTCGCGACCCTCCTTTTCACCGCGGTGTGCCTGGTCGTCGGCTGGCTGCTCGGCGGCTCCGGCCGCGCGCAGCGCTCGGTCACCTCGCTCGGGACCGCGCAGCGCAACCTGTCCGCCGCCCTGCTCATCGCCGGGACCAGCTTCGTCGACACGCCGGAGGTGCTGGTGACCGTCATGGTGGCGTCCCTGCTGCTCACCGCCGCGCTGCTGCTCGTCGCGGCGGAGCTGGGCAAGCGCTCGGGCACCTCCACGCCCTCGACGACCCGTTCCTGAGACAACAACGGAAGGACGACCCATGACCGACAGGTACGAGGAGCTTGCGGCCCTGCCCTTCGACGGGGGATACCCCACGACCGAGACGCGCGACGCCCTCGACGACGAGCTGTTCTTCCAGCGCGCCACGCAGACCTACCTGTGGGCGCTCCCGGCCGTGAACATGTACGCGATGAAGGTCGGCATGGGCCAGGCCGGCGGCGGCACCGGGTACAACGTCATGGCCGTGACGGAGCAGCGGCTCAAGCCGAACACCGTCATCACGACGCCGAACTCCGACGTCATCTACGGGCTCGGGTTCGCGAACCTCGCCGAGTCGGGCCCGCTGGTCATCGAGGCCCCGCCGAAGCTGCAGGCCTTGCTCGACGACTTCTGGCACCGCCCGCTGACCGGCCCCACGATCGACGGCCGCACCTACCTGGGCGACGTCGGCATCCCCGGCCCGGACCACGGCGAGGGCGGCACGTACCTCATCGTGCCCGAGGGGTACGACGGCGAGGTCCCCGAGGGCCACTTCGTGTTCACCAGCCCCACGGACGGCGTGTTCATCTTCGTGCGCGGGTTCTTCTCCTCCAACGAGGACCTGAGTCCGGGCGTGCAGTCCGTCGAGGCCATCACGGTGCGCCCGCTGCACGGCGAGGCGCAGCCGATGCGGTTCGAGCACGTCTCCGACACCCCCGCCGACGCCCTGTTCCCCCGCGGCGCCGCGTACTTCGACCTGCTGGACGAGTTCATCCAGTCCGACCGCGTGGACGCCGTCGACCCGTACATGCACGGGGTGCTCGCCGCGCTCGGCATCCGCAAGGGAGACACCTTCGCGCCCACGGCCCGCCAGCGCGAGCTCCTCGAGGCCGCCGCCGTCACCGGGTGGAAGATGGCCAAGAACATCGCCGCCAACTTCGACCGGGAGAACAGGGGCCTGTGGTGGTCCGACCGCCAGTGGGCCGCGCACGCGCTCACCGAGACGGACGACTTCTGGCACACGCTCCTCGACGAGCAGTGGCGCTGGCGCGACACCGGGCACACCCACGTCGACGCCAAGGCGCACATGTTCGTCAACCACTACTCCATCAGCACCGGCATGATCTCCTCCGTGCCGGGCCTGGGCGCGAAGTACGGCGGCGCGTACAAGGACTCCGACGGCGAGTACCTGCGCGGCGAGCGGACCTACCGCCTCGACATGCCCGCCGACCCGCCCGCGCGCCTGTTCTGGTCGATCACCCTCTACGACGCCGACACCGCTGCGGGCGTCGACGCCGAGGGGCAGACCTACCCGTCGCTGAACTCCATGAACGACCTCGTGCACAACGAGGACGGCTCGACCACGTTCATCATCGGGCCGGACGAGCCCGAGGGCGCCGGGAACTGGCTCAAGACGGTGCCCGGCCGCGGCTGGTTCAGCCTGTTCCGCTTCTACGGTCCCACCGAGGTCTTCTTCGACCGCGGCTACAAGACCGGCGGCTTCGTCCGCGTCGACGCCTGACCCACCCGCGCGCCGGGGCAGCAGGCCTGGCTCGGCGCGCGCTCGTGGTCCGGCGGTGCCATCGTGGCGCCATGCCTACCTCCCCGAAGCCAGCCACGCCTTCGATCGCCGCCCAGCAGCGTGCGCTCCTCGACAGCCTGCCCTTCGCCGACCGCCAGGACTTCGAGGACGCGACGCGCGGCCTCCTCGCCCGCCGCACCCCCAACGCGATCACCGCGGAGGACGGTCGGGTCGTCTGGGACAACGACACGTACTCCTTCCTCTCCGGCGACGCGCCCGACACGGTGAACCCGAGCCTGTGGCGCCAGTCCACGCTGGTCGCGGAGCAGGGCCTGTTCGAGGTGGTGGAGGGCATCTACCAGGTGCGCGGGTTCGACCTGTCGAACGTGACCTTCATCGAGGGCGACGCGGGCGTCATCGTGCTCGACCCGCTGATCGCCACGGAGACGGCGGCCGCCGCCCTCGCCCTGTACCGCGAGCACCGCGGCGACCGGCCGGTCACGGGCGTCATCTACACCCACTGCCACGTCGACCACTTCGGCGGCGTCAAGGGCGTCACCACGCAGGAGGACGTCGACGCCGGCCGCGTGCCCGTCATCGCGCCCGCCGAGTTCACCGAGCACGCCGTGGCCGAGAACGTCTACGCCGGCACCGCGATGGGCCGCCGCGCGGGCTACATGTACGGCGCCGCGCTCGCCCGCGGCCCGCAGGGACAGGTCGGCGCCGGCCTCGGCCAGACCACCTCCACCGGCACCGTCACCCTCATCAACCCCACGGTCGAGATCACCACGACGGGGCAGGAGGAGACGGTCGACGGCGTCCGCATGGTGTTCCAGATGGCGCCCGGCACCGAGGCGCCCGCCGAGATGCTGGTCTACTTCCCCGACCGCCACGCCCTGTGCACCGCCGAGGACGCCACCCACACGCTGCACAACCTGCTGACGCTGCGCGGCGCCGTCGTGCGCGACCCGCACGCCTGGGCGAACTACCTCACCGAGACCATCGACCTGTTCGGCGGCGACCTCGACGTCGTCTTCGCGTCGCACCACTGGCCCACGTGGGGGCGCGAGCGCGGCGTGGAGTTCCTCGCCGGTCAGCGCGACCTCTACGCCTACCTGCACGACCAGACGCTGCGCCTGCTGAACAAGGGCTTCGTCGGCTCCGAGATCGCCGAGCAGCTGCAGCTGCCGCCGGCGCTCGAGAACTCGTGGCACGCGCGCGGCTACTACGGCTCCGTCAGCCACAACGTCAAGGCGATCTACCAGCGCTACATGGGCTGGTACGACGGCAACCCCGCCCACCTGTGGCAGCACCCGCCGGTCGAGCAGGGCAAGCGGTACGTCGAGTTCATGGGTGGCGCCGACGCCGTGGTGGAGAAGGCGCGCGCGTCGTTCGACGGCGGCGACTTCCGCTGGGTGGCGGAGGTGCTGAGCCACGTCGTGTTCGCGCAGCCCGACCACGCCGCGGCGAAGGAGCTGCTCGCCGACACGTTCGAGCAGCTCGGGTACGGCTCGGAGAACGGCACCTGGCGGTCCGTGTACCTGTCCGGCGCCACCGAGCTGCGCAGCGGCAACTTCGGCACCCCGACGCAGACGGCGTCGCCCGACATCGTCGGCCAGCTCTCCCCGGAGATGCTCTTCGACGCGATCGCCATCCAGGTGGACGGGCCCCGCGCGTGGGACGAGCGGCTCACCGTCGACGTCGTGCTCACCGACGTGGGCACGCGCTACCGCCTGACGCTCGCGAACGGCGCCCTCACCTACAGCGCGGCCGCGCAGCGGGGCGACGCCGACGCGACGCTCACCGCGACCCGCGCCACGCTGCCCGCGCTCGCCGCCGGTTCGCCCGAGGCCCTGACCGCGGCGGGCATCGAGGTCTCCGGCGACGCGTCCGTCCTCGCGCGCCTGACCGCCGTCCTCGACCCGGGCGACCCGGACTTCGCGATCGTCACGCCGTAGTCCCGGTCCGCCGCCCACGCGTCGCCGTCGTGCCGAACAGGTGGTTGCGCACGTTCTGAACGCTCAGAACGTGCGCAACCACCTGTTCGGCGCTCGCTAGAAGACGACGACGGCGACCAGCCCGGCCAGTCCCAGCACGGCCGTGCCCGCGCACATGAGGACGATGCGCCGGCCGTGGCGGAGACGCGGCTCGGTCGTGTCCAGGTGCCGCGACGTGTGGCGCCGGTGCCGCGCGGCGAACCACCACAACGGCGGCGTCAGCACCAGGGCGACCGCCGCCGCGATCGCGAACGACGACGGTCCGTCGACGCCGGGCAGCGTCTGCCACGCCACCGCGCACGCGGCGGTGAACGACAGCAGCGTGCGCCGCCACGCGAGGGCCGTGCGCTCCACCTGCAGGCCCCGGTCACGTTCGGGGCCGACGAGCGGCGGATCGGGTCGGTCGGCGGTCATCGGTGCCTCAGTGCAGCAGCAGGGCGAGCAGGACGAGGACGCCGACGACGAAGATCGTCAGCACCAGGAGGAACCCGGTGCTCGCGCCGGGTAGCGGGCCGTGCTCACGCATCGCCCGCTCGGACCGCGCCCACTCGACCGCCGCGGCGACCGGGACGACGGCGCCCGCCACGAGCAGGACGATCGACGCCGCGAGGCGCAGGTGCGGCTCCATCGGCAGGTCGAGCGCCTCGAGAGCCGTACCGCCGGCGATCAGCCCCAGGGCGGTGCGCAGCCACGCGAGGATCGTGCGCTCGTTGGCGAGGGAGAACCGCGGGTCGGGCTCCGTGCCCTTCTCGTAGACCCACCGGGGGAAACGCTCGCGGCTCACGAGGCCCGAGCCTAGCGACCGACGTCGCCCGGGGCGCGGCGGGCTCCGGACCGCCGTCGGTGGTCGTGGCTAACGTCGGTGCCATGACGACGGACTTCCTCGCCCTGCACCGTCCCGGCGACCCGCTGCTGCTGCCGAACGCCTGGGACGCGGGGTCCGCACGCATTCTGCAGTCCCTTGGATTCGCCGCCGTCGCGACGACGAGCAGCGGGTTCGCCGCGACGCTGGGCCGCCCCGACGGCGCCGCGACCCGGGACGAGACGCTCGCGCACGCCGCCGCCCTCGTGGCCGCCGTCGACGTGCCGGTGAGCGCCGACCTCGAGGACGGCTTCGCCGACGCGCCCGCCGACGTCGCGGCGGTCGTCGCCGCCGCCCGGGCCACCGGGCTCGCAGGATGATCGATCGAGGACGCGACGGGCCGCGCGGACCAGCCCGTCCACGACCGGGGCCTCGCCGTCGAGCGGGTCGCCGCTGCCGCCGAGGCAGCCGGAGACGTCGTGCTCACGGCCCGCTGCGAGAACCACCTCTACGGCCGTGACGACCTCGCCGACACGATCGCACGGCTGCAGGCGTACCAGGAGGCGGGCGCCGACGTGCTGTACGCGCCCGGGCTGCACGACCTCACGCAGGTCGCGACCGTCTGCCGGGAGGTGGACCGGCCCGTCAACGCGCTGCTCGTGGCCGGCGGCCCTCCGCCCGGCGAGCTCGCGGAGGCCGGCGTCGCGCGGATCTCCGTGGGCGGCACCCTCGCCTGGGTCGCCCTGTCCGCGCTGGTCGACGCGGCGCGAGAGCTCCAGGCCGGCGGGACCGGCTTCCTCGACCGCACCGGTCCGGCGCGCGAGATCATGCCCCGGGCGTTCCGGAACTGACGGGCCGGGCGACCGGCGGCGGCTTTTCCACAGGTTGTGCACCATGCCGCGGGGAGCGGCTCACGCCTGGCTAGTATCGAACACATGTTCGAAGACGGTGGGGGCGGCGGCGGTCGCGAGGGCCAGGGCGAGGCGCCTGACAGCCCCGCGCCGTGGGACCCCCTGCTCTCGCCCGCGGGCGAGCCGACGGTGCACGACGTGTCCGCCGCACTCGACGACCTGGCGACTCTCCAGGCGCGCATTGACGCCCTGGAGGGCGAGAAGCTCCTGGCCGTGGAGCGGGCACGACGGACAGCCGGGCAGTGCGAGACCGCCCTCCTCGCGGGTGAGGAGGTCCAGGTCCTGCGTGCGGGCGCCGACCGCCGGCACCAGCTGGCCCGCCGCGCGTTCGTCGCCGACGTGGCCACCACGCTCCGCCTCGGAGAGCAGCAGGCGCAGCATCTCGTCGACACGGCTCAGACCCTGACGTCCGCCGGGTCCGCCACCCTGCACGAGCTGTGCCGGGGCAAGATCAGTGCGGCGCACGCACGGGCGATGGCCGACGCCCTCGTCGACCTGCCCGACGCCCCCGCCCGGGCAGCCGTGCAAGCCGCCACGCTGCCGGAGGCGGCGACCTCGACCCTCACGCAGTTCCGCGCCCGCCTGCGCCGCGCTCGCGACCGCGCGCACCCCGAGCCGTTCACCGCGCGACACGACAAGGCTCTCGAGAAGCGCGCCGTGTTCGTCGACCCCGCAGCCGACGGCATGGCATGGCTCAGCGCCTGCCTCCCCGCCACGACGGCCCACGCGGCATACGACCGACTCACGCGCGCAGGCCGCGCGGCGCGAGACGCCGGCGACCCACGCTCGCTCCCCCAGCTGCGCGCGGACGCCTACGCCGCGCTCCTGCTCGCCGGAGCCGACGATGTCGCACCTCCAGCCGCCCCCGCGACGGCCCCGCGCCCGGTCAAGGCAGCCGCCACCACGACAGCGGCGGTCGACGACGGCGGCGTCCCGGACCTTGCCGACCAGGCCCGCCGGATCACGCCCCGGGTCCACGTCACCGTCCCGGTGATGGCGCTGCTCGACCGGTCGACCGACCCCGCCGAGCTCGCCGGGCACGGCCCGATCGACCCGCGGGTGGCATCGTCCCTGACGGCGGCGGCACCGTCGCTGCGCCGCCTGCTCGTGGACCCCACGTCCGGCACGGTCCTCGCGACCGACCCGGGCACCTACACCGTCCCCGCGGCACTGCGGGCGTACCTGGAGGCCCGCGACGGGCGCTGCCGCTTCCCCGGCTGCACCCGCGCCGCCGAGCACTGCGACGTCGACCACACGGTCGCGTGGGCGGACGGCGGGCACACCGTCGCGGACAACCTGGCCCACCTCTGCCGCCGGCACCACGTCCTGAAGCACCAGACACGCTGGTCGGCGACCCAGGCGCGTGACGGCACGATGGTCTGGACGTCGCCCACCGGCCGCGTCACCCGTGACCCGGTGGCCGACCCCGTCGACCTCACCGGGCGAGAGCTCCGCCCGCCCGACGCTCCCGACCCACCCTGAGGAACGCCCGCAGCTCCACCGTGTTGACGACGAGCGCCGGACGAGGGCCCGGGAGGCACGGGCACACCCGCCTGCCCCGTGCTGCATCCGGAACGCCCCTGCCGACCGAAGAGCCAGACGGGTGCACCCGCACCCGGCGGCCGCAGGGCCGTGCCTCGAAGACCACGAAGGAGTCGATGACGATGAAGCTTCAAACTGCTGCCCGGACTGCCTGGGCCGCCGCGTGCGTGGCGACGCTCGGCCTGCTGGGGACGGCCGCCGCCACGACCGCGACGGCGGCCCCTGCCGCCGGGACAATCAGCGCGGGGACGATCAGCGCGGGCACCGGCGACGCGGGCACGAACAGCCTGGCTGCGGTCCTCGCCGCCGACGGCGACACGTTCGACCACAACTGGTACGACTTCGACGTGGTCGACCAGGCGGTCGCCGCCGTGCTGGCCGCGAAGCCGGACAGCCCGGTCGCGGTCCTCGCCGACGGCACGGTCCCCCTGACCGCGTTCCTGCCGAACGACCGCGCCTTCCAGCTCCTCGCGTTCGACCTGACGCACCGCTGGGAGCGCACCGAGCAGGGTGTGCTGACCCGGATCGCCGGGGCGGTGGGGATCGACGCGGTGGAGGCGGTGCTGCTGTACCACGTCGTCCCGGGCGCGACGATCGACTCCCGCCAGGCACTGCGGTCGGACGACGCCCGCCTGACGACCGCACTGGGGCCGACGTTCCGCGTCGACGTCCTGAGCCGAAGGGTGCCGCTCGTGCGTCTCGTGGACCAGGACCGCAACGACTTCAACCCGTTCCTGGTGCCGAGCAAGCTGGACATCAACAAGGGCAACCTGCAGATCGCGCACGGCATCACCGCCGTGCTCCGTCCGATCGACCTCTGACGCCCTGGCCGAGGGCCCCGTCGGTGCGCCGGCGGGGCCCTCGGCACGCACGACGAACATCGGCCCGAGTGCATCCGTCCGTACCTCGGCGACCGAAGGAGGGGTGTCAGGACAGGGCGGTCCGGGCACCGGACGCCACGATCACGGGAGGGACCATGGAACGCACCGCACGACGGAACGTCGTCCTGGTGGGAGTCACCACCTTCGCCACCCTCGGACTGTGCGCGGTCGGGCTCGCCCCGGCCGTCGCCGCAGACGACGGTGCCCAGCTGTCCGTCATGCACGGCGTCCCGGACACGCCGGTCGACGTGTGGGTGGACGGCGACCTCACGGTCGACGACTTCCAGCCCGGAGACATGGCCGGACCGCTGGACCTGCCGGCAGGTACGTACTCCGTCGCCATCACCGCCCCGGACGCCGAGGACGCGAGCGACCCGGTGATCGGGCCGGTGGACCTCGACCTCGAGGCGGGCGGCAACTACACCGCCGTGGCCCACCTGGACGCCGACGGCAAGCCCACGGCCACCCTCTTCACCAACGACACGTCGGCGACCAAGGCCGGAGACGGGCGCCTCACCGTCCGGCACGTCGCCGCCGCACCGGCCGTGGACGTGCTGGCCGTAGGCGAGGCCGTGATCAGCGGGCTGGAGAACCCTGACGAGAAGGTCCTCGACCTTCCCGCCGGCACCGTCTCGGCCTCCGTGGCCGCGGCCGGCACCACCGACCCCCTGCTCGGGCCGACGGACGTCAAGGTCGCCGACGGCGTCAACACGATCGTCTACGCGTGGGGCAGCCTCGATGACGACACGCTCGCCCTCGCCACCCAGACCGTCGACGGGCTCCACTCGGCGCCCCACGGCGTGCCTGCGGGGATGTCCGGGCTCGCTGCCGACGCGCTGGCGCCGAGCACCACCTTCAGCGCCGGCGCCCTGCTCGCGGGCAGCGCCATCGTCGGGCTGTTCCTCACCGTCGCCACCGTGATGCTGGTCAAGGCAGCGCGCGAGCACGCCCGCGAGCACGCGCACCGTCCCGGCGCGGCCCGTCGATGACGTCGCACGCCAGCTCCGCCGCGGCGCGGCAGGTCGGAACCATCGCCGGCCGCGCCGCGGCGGTCGTGCTCGCGGTGACGCTGTCCGCGTGCTCCGCGGCTGCCCCGACAGCAGCTCCAGAGACCACGGCCACCGGCAACTCGGCCACCGGCACCTCGCCGCAGGTCGCCGCTCCCGCACCGGCCCGCCACACCGGCGCCCGCACGAACGTGGTTCCCGTGCGGCCCGCGCAGGACGTGCCGCCCCCGACCTCACCGGCCCCGACCCGGGTCCAGATCCCCGACCTCGCCGTCGACCTCCCGGTCCAGGCGGTCGGCGTCGACGAGCAGGACAGCATGGAGCTGCCCGGGTCCGCGGACGTCGCGGGGTGGTACCGGTTCGGCGCGGCCCCGGCGAGCCCCGCGGGCGCGACGACCATCGCCGCGCACGTCGACGACGTGGACAGCGTGGGCCCGTTCGCCCGGCTGCGCCGTGCCACGCCGGGAACCGCGGTGCGGGTCCGCACCGCCGACGGCACCACGCACAACTACACAGTGGAACGGGTCCAGGCCACGGCAAAGTCCGACGTCGTGGCCGACCGTCTCTTCGACCGGACGGGACGCCCGCGGCTCCTGCTCGTCACCTGCGGCGGCGAGTGGGACGCCCGGGCCCACTCCTACTCGGACAACGTCGTCGTGACCGCGGTACCTCAGGGGTGACCGCGGCGACGTCCCGCCGCGGCGGGCCGCCTGCCAACCGCTGGCCTGCCGGGGTCCGCCGCCCTACGATCGGCCGTGTCCCCCCGCGGACAGCCAGCTCGCCGCGGAACCGGCCCGATCCCGAGGACATGCCCTGAACCGCGACGACGCGCAGCACGACGAGTCGGACGTCGCCGTGCGGCGTCTGGGGCAACGCTTCGCCGCCGGGGACGAGGCGGCACTCGCGGAGGCCTACCAGCGGTGGTCGTCGCTCGTCCACACGATGGCCCTGCGTTCGCTCGGCTCGCGCACGGACGCCGAGGACGTCACGCAACAGGTCTTCGTCTCGGCGTGGCGGGGACGCGACCGCTACGACCCGACGAGGTCCCGGCTGCCCGCCTGGCTGGTGGGGATCACCCGGCACGCCGTCGCCGACGCGCACGAGGCCCGGGCTCGTGTCCGCCGGTCGCAGGACGCCGCGGCCCGGCAAGCGGCTCCCGCGGACCCGGGGCCGGACTCGCCCGTCGACCGCGTCGCCGACCGGATCGTGATCGACGACGAGCTGCGGCGTCTGGGCGACCCCGCCGGCACGATCTTGCGCCTGGCGTTCTTCCGAGGACTCACCCACACGCAGATCGCGCAGGAGCTGGGGCTCCCGCTCGGTACGGTCAAGAGTCACGTACGACGGAGCCTGCTGAGGCTCCGGGACCGATTGGAGGTGGACGATGCCGCACGTGGATGACGAGTCGTTGGCGCTCTACGCGCTCGGCGAGGACGTGCTCGAGCCGGACCAGCGCGCCCACCTCGACACCTGTCCCACCTGCGCGCGGACGGTGCAGGAGCTGTCCCGCGTCACCTCCGGCGCGCGGACGGCGGAGGGAGACCCCGAGCTCGTGCCTCCCGCGCCGGACGTCTGGTCGCGGATCCATGCGGAGCTGGCGCTCACGGACGTCCCGGCGGTGCTGTCACGGCAGGAGCCTCCGGGCGCAACGGCTCCCGGGACCGCCGACGCGCCCGTCACCCCCGACGCGCCGCAGGACGAGCTGGCGTCGCGCCGCGCGCGGCGGTCCTGGATGCCCGTCCTCGTCGCGGCGTGCACGGCGCTGGTGCTGGGTCTGGTCGGCGGTGTGCTGTGGGAGCGGCGCACCCTGGAGCCGCCGGAGACGACGATCGCCAGCGCGGTGCTGGAGCCGCTGCCGGACTGGGCCGGCTCCTCGGGAGAGGCCGTCGTCCGGACGACGGGTGACGGGCGACGCGAGATCGTCGTCTCGGTCGACGCGCCGGCGCCTGCGGGCACGTACCGCGAGGTGTGGCTGCTCCGGCCGGACGTGAGCGGCCTGGTCAGCCTCGGTGTGCTGGAGGGCGACCACGGGCAGTTCGAGGTGCCTGAGGGTCTCGACCTCGCCGACTATCCCGTGGTGGACGTCTCCGAGGAGCAGCTCGACGGCGACCCGGCGCACTCCGGGGACTCGGTGGTCCGCGGGTCGCTCGCCATCTGACCGCCTGCCCGCCCCGGCGCCCGCCGGGCGCGGTCAGTCGAGCGGGTCCCGGGAGAGGGGGCAGGTCATGCAGTGGCCGCCGCCGCGACCGCGGCCGAGCTCCGCGCCGACGATGGTGATGACCTCCACCCCGGCGCGGCGGAGCGCGGCGTTGGTCTGGGTGTTGCGGTCGTAGGTGAACACGACGCCGGGCTCGAGGGCGACGGCGTTGTTGCCGGAGTCCCACTGCTGCCGCTCGGAGGCGTACACGTCGCCGGCGGTCTCGACGACGCGCAATCGCGGGAGGCCGAGCGACCGTGCCACGACGTCGACGAACGGGGTGTCGCCCTCGTCCGTGACCTCGACGCCGGGTGCCTTGTCGGAGGGGCGCAGGGTGAACGCGTGGATGCCGTCGACGATCGTCGGGTGCACCGTGACGAGGTCACGGTCGGCGAACGTGAAGACGGTGTCGAGGTGCATCGCCGCACGAAGTCGCGGCATCCCCGCGACGACCACCTGCTCGGCGGCGCCGCCGTCGAACAGCGCCTTCGCGAGCTGGGTGATGCCCTGCCGCGACGTGCGCTCGCTCATCCCGACGAGGACGGTGCCGTGCCCGGCGGGCATGACGTCCCCGCCCTCGACGGTGGCCTGCGCCCAGTCCTCCTCGGGGTCGCCCCACCAGACGGTGGAGTCCCGGTACTCGGGGTGGAAGGAGTAGATCGCCTTCATCAGGAGGGTCTCGTCCTTGCGCACCGGCCAGAACAGGGGGTTGAGGGTGAGCCCGCCGTAGACCCAGCACGTGGTGTCGCGCGTGTACAGCGTGTTGGGCAGGGGCGGCAGCAGGTACTCGGGCGTGCCGGTGGACTCGCGCGCGAGGTTCACGTAGTCGCTGCGGTAGTCCGGGGGCAGGTCGTGGGTGGACAGGCCGCCGAGGAGGAACCGCGACAGCTCGCGGTCGGTGAGGGACTCCAGGTAGGCGCGCGTGCCCTCCACGAGCCCCAGGCCGACCCGGTTCGGCACGACCTTGCGGTCGAGGAGCCACGAGCGGGCCTCGGGGATCGCCATGGTCTGCGCCAGCAGGTCGTGCAGCTCGACGACCTCCACCCCACGGTTGGTGAGCTTGTTGACGAAGTCGAGGTGGTCACGCTGCGCGGACTCCACCCACATGACGTCGTCGAACAGCAGGTCGTCCGAGTTGGTGGGGGTGAGGCGCTCGTGGGCGAGGCCGGGCGAGCAGACCAGCACCTTCCGCAGCCGGCCGACCTCCGAGTGGACGCCGTGGGCGGGGACGGCGGGCTGCGCGGACGGTGCGGACGGTGCGGAGGTCATGGCGGAACCTTTCGGTCGTCGGTGCGGTCGGTCGATGGCTAGATGCCGATCCAGCCCGCGGCGAGGCCGATCACCGCGACCACGGCGATCGCCGTCACCACCACGAACATGAGGAGCTCGGCAGGGGTGAACACCTGACGGCCCTGCTCTCGACGCGTCATGCGGAACAGGATCGTGGCGGGGGCGTAGAAGATGAAGGAGACGAGCACGAGGCCGAACCCGGCCGCGAAGACGAGGAACGCGGTGTAGAGCGCCGCCAGGACGGCGATCACCATGTCGCCGGCGAGGGTGGACGGCATCGCGCCGCCGTAGGTCTCGCGGGTGACGCGCAGCTTGAGGGCGTACAGCGCGGCGAGCAGGAACGGGATGAGGGTCATGACGGCGGTCATGTCGAGGGCGAAGTCGAACGCGTCCTCGGAGAAGTAGGTGAGGATCAGCACGACCTGCGACAGGGACGTGCTCAGGAGCAGCGCGTTGACCGGCACGTCCTGCGCCGTCTGCCGGGCGAGGAAGCGCGGCATGTCGCGGTCCTTGGCGGCGACGAACAGCACCTCGGCCGCCATGAGCGTCCACGCCAGGTAGGCGCCGAGCACCGAGATGATCAGCCCGACGGCGACGAAGACGCTGCCCCACTCGCCCACGGCCGCCTCGAGCACCCCCGCCATCGACGGCTGGCGCAGCTCGGCGATCTCGCTCATCGGCAGGATGCCGTAGGACACGATCGTCACCGACGCGAAGACGGCGAGCACGCTCGCGAACCCGAGGATGGTGGCGCGGCCCACGTCCTCGCGACGCTTCGCGTGGCGGGAGTAGACGCTGGCGCCCTCGACGCCGAGGAACACGAACACGGTCACGAGCATGGTGCCGCGCACCTGCTCGAACAGGTTGCCCGCGTAGTCCGCACCGCCCCAGTTCTCCGCGAAGGCCTGCGGGTCGAAGGCGAAGAGGGCCAGCAGGACGAACACGATGATCGGGATGAGCTTGGCGACGGTGACGATCCGGTTGATCGCCGTCGCCTCCTTGACGCCGCGCCGCACCAGGAGGAAGAACAGCCACAGCCCGACGGTGCCGCACGCGATCGCGAGCAGCGTGTCCCCCTCGCCGAGGGCCGGCACCCACTGCCCGAGCGTGGACGTGATGAGCACCCAGTAGGTGACGTTCCCGACGCACGCGCTGGCCCAGTAGCCCGCCGCGGCGAAGAACCCCGTGTACTCGCCGAAGCCGGCCTTCGCGTAGGCGTAGACCCCGGCGTCGAGCTCGGGCTTGCGGATCGCCAGCCGCTGGAACACGTACGCGAGCATGAGCATGCCGGCGCCGGCGACGACCCACGCGACGAGCGCCCCGACGACGCCCGTCTCTGCCGCGAACCGGCTCGGCAGCGAGAACACGCCGGCGCCCACCATGGAACCGACGACCATCGCGGTGAGCGTCAGCAGCGACACCTTCGTCGTCCCCGGGGCAGCGCTGCCCGTCGTCGCGGTGCCTTCGTGCGCCATCCTCGATGTCCTCCTGGGATCGACCCGGCCGGACCTGCCCCGAACGTCTCGAAGCGCTTGCCGCGACCGATCGTCGCACCGCAGCGGCGGGACCGCGCGGCGAAGGGCGGGCTCAGCCGTGCGCGAGGACCTCGAGCCCCACGACCGCCGCCCCGAGCGCCACCTCGGCCAGCAGGAGCAGCCACTTCTGCCAGGCCGGGACGGCGACACGCCGCACGGCGACGTAGCCGACGACCCCCAGGCTCACGAGGAGGGCGGTCGTCGACGCCGTGAGGGCGCCCTCCACCGTCCACGCACCACGGCCGGCGCGCCACAGGAAGACCAGGGGCAGCACGACGACGCCCCCGGCGCTCGCGACCACGCCGACCATGTGCCGCCCTTCGGCCCGTGTGGGGAGCGCGCCGTGCACGACCACGTGGGAGACGAGCTCGGCGACGAGGACGGCGAGCAGCGTGCCGCCGACGGTGATGACCAGGGTGGTCGCCGCCTTGCCGGCCGTGAGCCCTTCGACGTGGCCGCGCAGCGCGAGCACCACGGCGAGCGCGGCGAACGTGACGTAGACGCGCTCCTTCAGCCGGGCGGCGCGCTGGTCGGGGGTGAGCTCGTCCCGCCGCTGCTGACGACGTCGGCGACGACGACGACGGCGTGGGCTGGTGTCGGACTCACGGCTCATCGGCCGGCTCATCGGCGCCCCATGGTGGCACGGTAGGCCCGCGGCCGCGGGGGCGCTCAGCGGGCGGCGACGGCGCTCTCGACGACGCGGCGCCGGTCGCGGACCGCGCGTGCGAGGGCGAGCACGCGCTCCCGCCACGAGGCCCGGCGCGCGCGGACCCGGAACGTGGTGGCCGCGGCGGCGTCGGACACGACCTCGGCCACACGGTCGGGGGCGCAGGCGCCGTACTTGGCGCGGTAGGCGTCGTCGAGCAGGCCGTGCAGCTCCGGCTCCACCTCGGCGAGGACGACGGGTCGCTCGAGCACGCCGACCGAGCCGGCGACGCGCACGCGGCCCTGGCCGGCGACGACGCCGGCGGGCCAGCGGGCTCCGGGGGCGGAGCGGACGAACAGGTCGCCGCCCACCTGCACGACCCAGGTCGGCAGGGCGGCCGCGCCGTCGACGACGATCTTGACGGTGCGGGCGGTGGCGACGGGGACGAGGTCCGGCAGGGTGGCGGCGGGTGAGTTCACAGCGGTGCTCCTTGCGGGACCGGCGGGCCCGGGTAGCACGCCGCACGGGACAACCGTGACGTGGGCCACGTCTATTCCCGGCGGCGCACGGCGGTCGTGGTGCGGTCGGGCCTCAGCACGGTCCTGGTGTGCGGGCGTGGTCCGGTTGCGGTCCGGTCAGGGCCGGGTGACGGTGCTCCCAGGCCGATCCTGCACCCTCCCGGAGGCACGATGTCGTACTCACCGAAAGACCCGACGCCGACCACCACGTCCGCTCTCGCCGCGGCCCGTGCGCGCTACGCCCTGGACGACCGGGAGGACTACGACACCGCGCGCCGGGGCAAGGTCGCGGACATCCCGGGAGGGCAGGTCCGGCTGGCCGACGGCACGGTGAGCTACGACGCGGGCGCGCTGGCCTTCCTCGACGACGACCACCAGGACGCGCCCGGCACGGTGGACGCCAGCCTGTGGCGGCAGTCCCAGCTGGTGCACGAGGCGGGCCTGTACCGGGTGGTCGACCGGATCCACCAGGTGCGCAACATCGACATCGGCAACCTCACCGTGGTGGAGGGCGACGCGGGGCTGATCGTCATCGACTGCTCGTCGTCGGTCGAGGCGGCGACGACGGCGATGGCGCTGTACCGGGAGCACGTGGTGGACAAGCCGGTGGCCGCGGTGATCTACACCCACACGCACATCGACCACTACGGGGGCGTCAAGGGCGTGGTCGACGAGGCGGACGTCGTCGCGGGGCGGGTGCCGATCATCGCGCCCGGCACGGTCGCGAGCTTCGACAAGCACGCGATCGGCGAGAACGTCATCGCAGGGAACGCGATGAGCCGCCGCGCTGCCTACGCGTTCGGCAGCCTCCTGGAGCGCGACCCGCGCCAGGCGGTGTCGTGCGGCATCGGGTCCGCGACGGCCGACGGACCCACGGTCTCGTACATCTCCCCGACCGACCCGATCACCGAGACGGGCCAGCGCCGCGTCATCGAGGGTCTGACGTTCGAGTTCCTGTACGCGCCCGACACCGAGGCGCCGGAGGAGATGCACATCTGGATCCCCGAGCTCAAGGCCCTCACCTGCGCGGAGAACGCGAACCACACGCTGCACAACATCCAGACGCTGCGCGGGGCGCGCACCCGCGACGCCCGGAACTTCGCGCGGTACCTGGACGAGACGCTCGTGCGATGGGGCGACGAGGTCGAGGTGCACTACGGCCCGCACACGTGGCCGGTGTGGGGCAACGCCGAGGTGGTGGAGTTCCTCGAGTCGCAGCGCGACACCTACAAGTACCTGCACGACCAGGCGTTGCGGCTGGCCAACAAGGGGTTCACGCCGCTCGAAGCAGCCGAGGTCGTGGCGCTGCCCGAGGCGCTGGACCGGCGGTGGTTCAACCACGGCTACCACGGCACGCTGCACCACGACGTGCGCGCCGTGTTCACCAAGGAGCTGGGGATGTGGGACGGCGACCCGGTGTCCCTGCACCCGCACCCGCCGGTGGGCACGGCGGAGCGGTACGTGGCCGCGTTCGGCCGAGATGCGATCCTCGCGGAGGGCCGCCGGGCGGTCGACGCGGGCGACTACCGGTGGGCGGCGCAGGTGCTGCACCACCTCGTGTTCGCCGACCCCGACGACGCGGAGGCCAAGGACCTGCAGGCGGACGCCTACGAGCAGCTGGGCTACCAGGCGGAGGGCCCGCAGTGGCGCGGCATCTTCCTCACGGCGGCGCGCGAGCTGCGCGAGGGCGTGCTCGCGGCGCGGTTCGCGACGGCGAGCCCCGACTCGGTGAGCCACATGCCGGTGGACATCTTGTTCGACTTCGTCGCGGTGCACGTGATCGGCGAGAAGGCCGCCGACGTGGACCTGCGGTTCGACGTGGAGTTCACCGATCTGGGCGAGACGTGGTCGGCGTGGGTGCGGCGGGGCGTGCTCCACGCGCGGCAGGGCGCGAGCGCCGACGCGCCTCTCACGGTGCGTGCCCCGCGCCCGCTGGCCGCGGCCGCGCTGCTGCAGCCCGCCGCGGCGGGTCGTCTCGCCGCGGCGGGGAAGATCACGCTGGACGGCGACGCCGCGGTGCTGGACGGGCTCGGCGAGGTTCTCGACGAGTTCGACCCGGACTTCCCGATCGTCACGCCCTGACCGTCCCACCTGGCACACCTGTCACACCCGGCGCGACCGCGCGCGCCCGACCGCCTTCACCACCTCGACGAGGAGGAACACCACCACCGCGAGGCCGAGGGTCTTGCCCCACTCCGCCCAGCCGATCGCGGCGGACTCGAACCAGGTGTGCATGAAGGGCGCGTAGACGAACACGCACTGCAGCGCCACCAGCGAGACGGCCGAGATCCACACGACGCGGTTGCCGCGCAGGACGTCCACGGTGAGGCTCGACCTGTTCAGGAACCGGCAGCTGAAGAGGTAGGCGAGCTGGCCGAGCGCCAGCATCGTGACGGCGGAGGTCTGCGCCTGCGCCAGGGTGCCGCCCTGGGCGCGCTCGGCGTAGAAGACGAGCAGCGTGGCGCCGCCGATGAGCAGGGAGACCACGAGGATCCTGCGCACGAACGCGGCGTCGAGGATGGACGCCTTCGGGTCGCGGGGCGGGCGGGACATGATGTCCGGCTCGGCCTTCTCGTACGCGAGGCCGAGGGACAGGGTGACCGCGGTGATCATGTTGACCCACAGCACCTGCACGGGCGAGAGCGGCAGCGCGAGGCCGAACAGGACGGCGACGAGGATGACGAGGGACTGCGCCCCGTTGGTGGGCAGCAGGAACAGCACCGACTTGCGGATGTTGTCGTAGATCCGCCGCCCCTCCTCCACGGCGCGCTCGATGGTGGCGAAGTTGTCGTCGGCGAGCACCACCTCGGCGGCCTCCTTGGTCGCCTCGGTGCCCTTGATGCCCATGGCGACGCCGACGTCGGCCTGCGTGAGCGCGGGCGCGTCGTTGACGCCGTCGCCCGTCATCGCGACCACCTCGCCGTGCGACTGCAGCGCCGACACGATGCGGATCTTGTGCTCGGGGCTGGTGCGTGCGTACACGGAGACGTCGCGCACGACGGCGCGCAGCTCGTCCTTGCTCATCGCCTCCAGCTCGGCGCCGGTGAGGACCGGCGCGGCCGCGCCGTCGGCGTCCGGGGGGTCGACGATCCCCATCTCCCGGCCGATCGCGACGGCCGTCCCGGCGTGGTCGCCCGTGATCATCGTGACCCGCACCCCTGCGGCGCGGCACTCGGCGATGGCGTCGATCGCCTCGGGGCGCGGCGGGTCGACGATGCCGACCAGGCCGCACAGCTCCAGGCCGGTCTCCACGTCGGACGACGTCAGCGTGGCCGTGCCGGCGGCGCGGCGTGCGCGGGCGGCGGCGAGCACCCGCAGGCCGCGGCCGCCGATCTCGTCGATCTGCGCCTCCCAGAACGCGCGGTCGAGCGGCTGCGCGGACCCGTCCGCCGCCGTCTGCGTGGTGCAGCGGTCGAGCACCCGGTCCGGTGCGCCCTTGACGTGCACGAGCAGCGCGCCGTCGGGGGCCTGGTCCAGCGTGGCCATGTACTTAGTCTCGGACTCGAACGGCACGACGGCCAGGCGCCGCCAGCCCTGCGTGTCGAAGCCTGCCTTCATCCCGAGGCTGCGCAGGGCGCCCTCGGTCGGCTCGCCGACGAGCCGCCAGCCGGCGTCGCCGTCCGCGTCACCGGGCACCACGCGGGCGTCGTTGCACAGCATCATGGCCGCGACGACGGCGGCGAGGTCGCCGTCGTCGGTCAGGTCCGCGTGCCGGCTCGACGCCCCGTCACCGAGGGTGATCTCGCCGGCCGGGGCGTATCCCGCGCCCTCGACGTCGTAGGTGCGGCCCGCGGTACGCACGGTGCGGGCCGTCATCTCGTTCTTCGTGAGCGTGCCCGTCTTGTCCGAGCAGATGGTGGTGACCGAGCCGAGCGTCTCGACGGCGGGCAGCTTGCGCGTGATGGCACGGCGGCGCGCCATCTGCTGCACGCCGAGCGCCAGGGTGATCGTCACCAGCGCGGGCAGACCTTCCGGCACCGCGGCCACGGCGAAGCCGATCGACGCGGACACCAGCTCCGGCACGGAGAAGTCGTGCACCACCCGGCCGATGACGACCATGACCACGGCCATCGCGAGGATGAGGCCCGCGAGCAGCTTGCCGAACCGGTCGAGCTGCCGGGTGAGCGGCGTCTCCAGGCTCGTGACCTCGGAGATCATCGTCTGGATGCGCCCGATCTCGGTGCGCTCGGCGGTGGCCGTCACCACCCCGACGCCCTGTCCGGCGGCCACGAGGGTGCCGGAGAACAGCATGCTGGTGCGGTCCCCCACCCCGGCGTCCGGGGTGACGGCGTCGACGCGCTTGCTCGCCGCGACGGACTCGCCCGTGAGCGCCGACTCCTCGACGCGCAGGTTGACCGCCTCCAGCAGGCGGACGTCGGCGGGGACGCGGTCCCCGGAGCGCACCCGCACCACGTCGCCGGGCACGACGTCGTCGGCGTCGACCTTGGCCCACGCGCCGTCCCGGCGCGCCTCGGCATGGACGGACAGCATCTGGCGGATGCCGTCGAGCGCGCTCTCGGCGCGCCCCTCCTGGATGAAGCCGATCGCCGCGTTGACCACCGCGACCAGCAGGATCACGGTGAAGTCGACCCAGTCGCCGAGGATCGCCTTGAGCACCGCGGCGACGAGCAGGATGTAGATGAGCACGTCGTCGAAGTGCACCAGGATCCGCTTCCACAGCGGGTCCTTCTGCGGCGGGGGCAGCCGGTTGGGCCCCACCTCCGCGAGGCGCGCCGCGGCGTCGGCGGCGGTCAGCCCGCCGTCGTCGGCCCGCAGCGCGGCGAGCACCTCCTGCGGGGGCGAGGCCCACGGCGTCGGCTCCGCGATGACGTCCTGGGCCTGGTCCATGCTGCCCATTCCACTCGCGTTGCCCCGGCCGCGCGCGTCAGGCGCCGAGCGTCACACCCGGCTCCGGTCGCCGAGACGGTGGTAGCCCCGGTCGTGGAACACGAGCGGGCTCGCGCCGTCGCGCACGTGACGGCGCACCGCGTGCAGCGTGACGAGGTGGCTGGACCCGACCGCCGTCCGCTCCACCACGCGGGCGCGCACCCACGCGGCGGCACCGTCGATCACCGGCTCGCCCGAGTCCAGGGCGTGCCAGCCGCCGTCGGCGAAGCGGTCGACGCCGCTGGTCGCGAACCGGGCGGACAGGTCGGCCTGGTCGTGCGCGAGGAAGCTCACCGCCACGGTGCTCGCCCGTGCCACGGCCGGCCACGAGGACGACGTCGTCGCCAGCGAGAACGCCAGCAGCGGCGGGTCCGCGGACACCGAGATCACGGACGTCGCGGTGAAGCCCACGGGCCGTTCGCCGTCCCGCATCGCCACGACGGCGACGCCGGCCGGGTGGCCCCGGAAGACGGACCGGAACTCGTCGGGGCTGATCGCGGCGCGGCCCTCGGGTCCTGCGACGGGGCGCGCGACGGCGGTCATCGCGCCACCTCCGCGACGCGCTCGCCGAGCCATCCGGCCACCCAGGCGTCGACGCGGTCGCCGACGTCGGGCAGCTCGGACTCCAGCAGGGCGAGGGACGACGCCGGGACGGTGGCGCCGAGCTCGACGAGCAGCGGGCGCAGGTGGTCGTCACCGGCGCTGGCGTGGTCGGGGCTTGCCGACACGACGAGAGGCAAGGCCGTCACCCCGTCGAGCCCCCGGTGCCCGTAGCGGTCCACGAAGGCCTTGAGCAGGCCGGTGTACGACGCCTTGTAGACGGGCGTCGCGACGACGACGTACCGCGCGGCCGCGACGGCGCGGAGCGCGTCGTCCACCCGGGGGCGGTCGGCGACGAGCAGGTCGGGCGCGAGGTCGGCGAGGTCGAGGCTGGCCGGGTCGCCAAGTCCCTGGTGGGCGGCGACGGCACGGGCGACGCGCTCGGCGGCGGCCCTGGTGCGCGACCCGGGGCGCGGGTTGCCGACGAGGGCGACGACGGTCGTGCCGGGAACGAGCTCGGTCATGGTTGCTCTCCTCTCGGGTGGGCGGCGCTCACGCGCGCGAGAGCTCGGGGACGAGGGCGGACGTACGCAGCGCGGTGTAGCGGTTCGCGGGCTCGTCGAGGCCCAGGTGGTCGCGCAGCGTGCTGCCGGCGTACTCGGTGCGGAACAGGCCGCGCTGCTGGAGGATCGGCACGACCTGCTCGGCGAAGACGCCGAGCCCCGACGGCAGGGCGGGCGGCATGACGTTGAAGCCGTCGGCGGCGCCCTGCGTGAACCACTCGGTGATGGTGTCCGCCACCTGCTCGGGCGTGCCGGCGACGACGCGGTGCCCGCGCGCCCCGGCGAGCCGGTGCAGCAGCTGCCGCAGCGTGGGGCGCTCGCGCCGCACGATCCCGGCGACCACCTGGAACCGCGACCGGGTGTTGTCCGTGACGTCGCCGGCGTCGGCGAAGATCTCGAGCGGGACGGGCTCGTCGAGCTCCAGGTGCGACAGGTCGACGCCGGCCTGGCCGCCGAGCTGCCGCAGACCGTACTCGGGCACGGTGAGCTCGTTGAACTCGCGCTCGAGGTTGCTGGCCTCCGCCTCGGTGGAGCCGATGAACGGGCTGATGCCGGGCAGGACCTTCACCTGCCCGGGGTCGCGCCCGTGCCGGCGGGCCCCCTCCTTCACGTCGGCGTAGAAGGCCTGCGCGTCCTCGAGCCGCTGGTGCGCGGTGAAGATGGCCTCGGCCCAGCGGGCGGCGAAGTCGCGGCCCGCGTTGGACGCGCCCGCCTGCACCAGCACGGGCCTGCCCTGGGGCGCGCGGGCCAGGTTCAGCGGCCCGGCGACGCGCAGGTGCTCCCCTTCGAACGCGGCGGGGTGGATGCGCGTCGGGTCGGCGTACCGGCCGGCCTCGCGGTCGACGAGGACGGCGTCGGCCTCCCAGGAGTCCCAGAGGCAGGTGATCGCCTGGAGGAACTCCTCCGCCCGTGCGTACCGCACCGCCGGGTCGGGATGGGCGTCGAGGCCGAAGTTCGCCGACGCCTGCGCGGACGACGTCGTCACGATGTTCCACCCGGCCCGGCCGCCGCTCACGTGGTCGAGGGTGCCGAACAGGCGCGCCAGGTTGTACGGCTCGTAGTACGTCGTGGACGCCGTCGCGATCAGGCCGATGCGCCGGGTGTGGGCCGCGATGGTCGCGAGCGTGAGGATCGGCTCCAGCGTGCCGACGGCGTTGTGCTCGACCCCGCCGTGCAGCACCGGCCCGTCGGCGAAGAACACGGCGTCGAGCTTGGCCGCCTCGGCCTGCTGCGCCAGGCGTACGTAGTAGTCGGCCGTGAAGAGCTCGTCGGGCTCCGTCGACGGGTGCCGCCAGGCGGCCTCGTGGTGGCCGACGTGGTGGAGGAAGAGGTTCAGGGTGAGGGTGCGTGCGGGCATGGCTCCGCCTTTCGGACGGGAAAAAGAGGAAGAGGAGGGACGGTGCGCGTCAGGAGGCGCGCCAGCGCATGAGCCGGCGCTCGAGGAGCACGAGGCACGCGTTCACGGCCACGCCGACGAGCGCGATCGTCACGATCCCCGCGTACATCTCGGGGATCTGGAAGTTGAACTGGGTGTAGGTGATGTAGTAGCCGAGCCCGGCCTTCGCCCCGACCATCTCGGCGGCGACGAGCACGAGGATCGACGACGTGGCCGCCATCCGGACGCCGGTGAAGACGGTCGGCACTGCGGAGGGCAGCACCACCTTGACGAACAGCGCGGGGCTGCCGAGCCCGAGCGAGCGCGCCGAGCGCACGAGGAGCGGGTCGACCGTGCGCACGCCCGTGATCGTGCTGAGCAGCAGCGGGAAGAAGCAGGCGTAGACCACGATGGCGACCTTCGACGTCTCCCCGATCCCCAGGACGAGGATGAACACCGGGAGCAGCGCCAGGGCCGCGGTGTTGCGGAACAGCTCGAAGAACGGGCTGAGGTACTGCGCGGCGCGGGCGTACCAGCCCACGACGAGCCCCAGCGGGATCGCCACGAGCACCGCGATCGCGAAACCCGCGCCGGCGCGGGCGAGGCTCGTGCCCACCTGCGTGCCGATCGTGCCGTCGGCGACCAAGCCGAGGAACGTCACCGCCACGGTGCTGAACGGCGGCAGGAACACGGGGTCCGCCAGCCCGGCCCGTGGCGCCGCCTCCCACAGGACGAGGAAGGCGACGAGGGCGGCGGAGGCGCGCAGCGCGTTCGCGCCGGTGCGACGGACCGACCGGGCCACGTCCCGCCGACCCGCGGCGGCGACGTCGAGCGCGTTGCGCCGCCCGAGCGTGGGCGGGTCGGAGAACGCGGGCGCCTCGCGCACGGGGCGGGTGACGTCGGTGGCGGTCATCGCTCCCCCTCCCCGTCCCGGCGCGTGCCGTCGTGCAGCGCGTCCCACACGCGGTGGCGCAGGGCGACGAACTGCGGGTCGGCCCGCACGTCGCGGCCGGGTTCGCCGCGGCCGGGCAGGTCGACGTCGAGCACGGTGCGCACGCGCCCCGGCCGGGGGGTGAGCACCACGACGCGCTGCCCGAGGTAGACGGCCTCCTCGATCCCGTGCGTGATGAACACGATCGTCTTGCCCGTGGCCCGCCAGATGCGCAGGAGCTCGTCCTGGAGGGACTCGCGGGTCTGCGCGTCGAGCGCGGCGAAGGGCTCGTCCATGAGGAGCACCTCGGGGTCGAACGCGAGGCTGCGGGCGATCGCCACCCGCTGCTTCATCCCGCCGGACAGCTCGTGCGGGTAGCGGTCCTCGAAGCCGGCCAGCCCCACGAGCTCGAGGTGCTCGCGCGCGATGCGCCGCCGCTGCGCCTTCGGGAGCCTCCGCGCCTCCAGGCCCAGCTCCACGTTGGCCTGCGCGGTGCGCCACGGCAGCAGGGCGTACTGCTGGAACACGATCCCCCGGTCCAGGCCGGGGCCTGTGACGGGCCGGCCGTCCAGGAGGATGTGCCCGGAGGTGGGCTCGGACAGGCCGGTGACCAGGTCCAGCAGCGTGGACTTGCCGCAGCCGGACGGGCCGACGAGGGTCACCAGCTCGCCGTCGGCGATGTCGAGGCTGAGCTCCTCGAGCGCGACGAGCGTGCCGCCCGTGCCGCGGACGGCGAACTCCTTGCGGACGGCGTCGAAGCGCAGCCGCGGGGTGACGACGTCCCGGGGCCGGGGCGCGACGGCCGGGGCGTGCTCGGGGAGCGCGTTGAGCGCAGTGAGCGCGGTCATGACGCCGTCTCCTCGCCGTCGGGCCCGGCGTCCGGGGCGAAGGTGCCGTTCGCGTACGGGTTGAACTCGTTGGTGTAGAGGTCGTCCACCTGGAGCGCGCCCTCGTCGACCTGGCCGTCCTTCTCCAGCCAGTCGACCCAGACCGAGATCTCGTCCTCCTGGATCACGCCTCCCGGCGTGGGGATCGACGAGGACTTCCAGTACGGCACCAGATCGGTGGTCTCGCCGCGCCCACGCTTCTCGATGATCGACGTGTAGCGCTCGCGCACCTCGTCGGCCGGGGTGGTCTGGGCCCAGCGGATCGCGCGCGCCGTCCCCTGGACGAAGTCCTGCACCGCGTCGTGGTTCTTGGCGATGAAGTCGTCGCGCAAGATGTAGGTGCCGTAGGCGAACGCCCCGTAGAGCTCGTTCTCCCCCACCAAGAGGGACAGCCCGCCCCGGTCCAGCGCCTTCTCCTTGATGACGCCGCCCAGCGACGCCACGTCGATCTGGCCCTCGCGCAGCGTCTGCTCCGCGTTGACGGGCGGCACGACGACGAGTTCGACCTGGGCGGACTCCGCCGGTGTCAGGCCCTCGCGGGAGAGCCACTCGCGCAGCAGCGTCTCCGACTGGGCGCCGAGCGTGTTGACTCCGACCTTCTTGCCTACGAGGTCGTGGGCGGAGGTGATCGGACTGCCCTCGACGGTGTAGAAGCCGCCGAAGGTCTGCTCGTCCGCCCCGTAGTACGAGATGACGGACGTGACAGGCGCCCCGGTGGACTGCAGCTTGGCGATCGCGCCGTTGAAGGCGCCGCCGAACTCCGTCTCGCCGGTCACGGCGGCCTGGATCGAGGCCGGGCCGCCGGTGACGTCGCCGATCCAGTCGAGCTCGACGTCCTCGAAGTAGCCGAGGTCCGCCGCCAGCTCCGGGTACGAGACCGTGCCGGTGCTGCCCTGATAGCGGAAGACGGTCGTGCCGGACTCCGTCTGCTGGGCGGCGTCGGCCCCGGTGCAGGCGGCGAGGGTCAGCCCCAGCAGCACGGCCGCGGCGGCGGCGGTGGTGCGGCGCGCACGGCGGGAAGGACGGGGATGGCGCGTGGGTTCAGGGTCGGTCGGGCGTGGGTGGGTCCGGCGCAGTTCGGCGGTGGTGCTCACGATGCTCCTCGGGGTGTCGGCTCGGGCGGGTGCGGGCGCCCGGGCGACACGGCTCGCCCGCGGGTCGCGGGGTGAGCCTGAGGAGTGCCGTCGTGGTCATGTCGGGGACAGTAACGCATTCCCGACCAGTCCGGTCGGATATGTCTCGAATACTGGGACCAGCATGTGGACGGAGGTGGTCAGGCGCCGAACTCCTGGGCCCGCAGCCAGGCGAGGTGGGAGTGCACCAGCGGCAGCACGGAGGCGCCCTCGCCGCTGGCGGACGCGACGCGCTTCATGGAGCCGGCGCGCACGTCGCCGACGGCGAAGACGCCGCGCAGGGTGGTCTCCAGGCTGGCCGGCGGACGGCCGCCGGCCCAGTCCTCCTGCGGCACGTCCCGGCCGGTGAGGACGAAGCCGTGGTCGTCGCGCGCGAGCCCGTCGGGCAGCCAGCCGCAGTCCGGCTCCGCGCCGAGCAGGCAGAACAGGCCGTCCGCGTGCGTCTTCGAGCGCTCACCGGTGTCCAGGTCCTCCGTGATCAGCCACTGCAGGCGCCCGTCGCCCCCGCCGTCGGTGACGACGGTCCGTGGCCGCACCGCGATCGTGGGCGTCGCCGCGATCTCCCGCACCAGGTAGTCCGACATCGTCTCGGCGAGGCTGCCGCGGCGCACGAGGATCGTCACCGACCCGGCGAACTTCGCCAGGTGCACGGCCGCCTGGCCCGCCGAGTTGCCGCCGCCCACGACGACCACGTCCCGGTCGGCCATCTCCCGCGCCATCGAGCTCGCGGCGCCGTAGTAGACCCCCGCGCCCACGAGGTCGTCGAGGCCGGGCACGCCGAGCCGCCGGTACGAGACCCCCGTCGCGAGCACCACCGTGCGCGCGCACAGCTGCGCTCCGTCCACGTGCACGTGGTGGTGCTCGGGCTCGCCCGCGGGGCCGGGCTCGATCCGCGCCGCCGCGCGACCGGTGTAGAAGCGCGCCCCGAACCGGCCGGCCTGCACGCGCGACCGCTGCGCCAGCCGCATCCCGGAGATCCCGCGCGGGAAGCCCAGGTAGTTCCGGATCATCGAGCTCGACCCCGCCTGACCGCCGATGGCGTCGCGCTCCAGCACCACGGTCGACAGGCCCTCGGACGCCGCGTACACCGCGGCGGCGAGGCCCGCGGGCCCCGCGCCGACCACGGCGACGTCGGCGATCTCCCCGGGCGGGATGGAGTCGTAGCCGCCGTACATCGTCTCGGCGACGGCGGCCGGCGTCGCGCCCGACACCACGCGGCCGGCGAACGTGCGCACCACCGGCAGCGCCGCGTCGGGGTCCGCCTCCGCGAGGATCGCGCGCGCGTCCGCGTCGTCCGGCGCGATCACCCGGTTCGGGACGCCCAGCCGCTCCAGCAGGTCACGGATCGCGGCCGCCTCCCGGTCTCCCGGTGCGGCGACGATCTCGGTGGACGTCACGGTGGGCCGGGCCACGGACCAGCCCCACTCCGACAGCAGCTCCACGAGCGCCGTGTGGAACTCCTCGTCGCGCGCCCCCCGCGGGATGCCGACGAACGTGTCCATGTCGCGGCGCAGCAGGGCCGCGCGCATCTCGTCGAGGGCGTCCGCGTACTCGTCGCCCGAGATCAGCGCCACGCGCCGCGCCGTGGACACCACCGCGGGGACCTGGTGCAGCAGCTCGACGCCCGTCGAGTCCGGCAGCCGGCGCTCCGCGGCGATCATCGCGACCGGCACGCGTCCTGCCACCAGCTCGCGCAGCCGGTCCAGCGCGGCGTCGGCGGACCCCACCAGCTCGATCCGGTAGTCACGGTCGTAGCGGGCACGGAACTCCTGCTCCACCTGTGCGGCGTGCGCGTCCGCGACGAGCAGGACGACCGGACGGTCGAGGGGGGTGTCGGGCATGCGGCCCAGGGTAGGGGGCGCACGGCGTCCCGGCGCGGAGGCGCCGAGCACACATCTTGATCCGATCTTGAGCCGAACCGCAGGTCAACCCGAGGCGGGGTCCGCATGATCGGTGGTGCCGGTACACCCGACCAGCCCCGGAGCGCCCATGACCACCCCGCCGGACGAGCTGTGGTGTCCTGAGGACGCCTGGGAGCAGCTCGCCGCCGACCTGCACGGGGACCGCGCGGCCCTCGTGGGGTTCGCGACGTCGTGGATCCGGCTCCTCCCGGGCCGGACGGCCGCCCTGGGCGACGCCCTGCGCGACCGCAACCTCGACGCCGCGCACGACCTGCTGCTCACGTTGCGCAGCACGGCGACGATGCTCGGCGTGGCCGACCTCGCGACGGCCGCCACCCAGGCCCTGGAGGCGCTGGGCTCCGGGGGTGTGGACGCGGGCTGGGACCACCTCGAGGCGGTCGCCGCGGCGGCGGACGCGGGCGCCGTCGTGATCGCCGGGCTGATCGCTCAGGAAGGCTGGTCGAACCGGTAGCCGACGCCGCGCACCGTCCGGATCCAGCGGGGGGCTGCCGGGTCGTCCCCGAGCTTGCGGCGCAGGTTGGCCATGTGCACCTCGACGCTGCGCCGGTCCGGGTCGGCCACCCGGGTGCCGGTGTCGTACTCGTCGCCCCACAGGACGCGCACCAGCGCGTCCTTCGACAGCACGCGGCCAGGCGCGCCACCCAGGGCGGCGAGCAGGTCGAACTCGCTGCGCGTGAGGTGCACCTCCGTGCCCTCCACGACCACGGTGCGGCCCGCCACGTCGACCACGAGACCGTCGACGACGATCTCGTGCGCGGCGGCGGCCGCCCCCGACGGTGCTCCCGGGGTGACCGACGGCGCCTGGCCGGCGGGCTCGGACGGCACCGGCACGGTGCGCCGCGGACGGCGGAGCATCGCCTCGATGCGCGCTCGCAGCTCGCGAGGCCGGAACGGCTTGGTCTGGTAGTCGTCGGCGCCGGCGTCGAGGCCCATCAGGGCGTCGATCTCGTCGGCGCGCGCCGTGAGCATCACGACGTACGTGTCCGACACCGCGCGGATGCGCCGGCACACCTCGAACCCGTCGATGTCGGGCAGGCCCACGTCGAGCGTCGTCACGAGCGGGTCGGTGCGCCGCACCAGCTCGACGCCCTCCAGCCCGGAGGCGGCGGTCGACGTCGCGAAGCCAGCCTGGGTCAGCACCGCGTCCAGAAGATCCCGGACGTCCGGGTCGTCCTCCACGATCACCGCGGTGCGCTCGGGGCTCGCCTTCGCCTCGCTCGGGGACGGGGAACCTGCGGGCATGGCGACACGGTAGCGGCGCCCCGCCCTCGACGCACCGCGCCACCCCGGAGCCCTTGCCCGCGGCGCCCGTACGACGCACCCTGGTCGGTGCCCCGCGCGCCGCATCCTGCGTGCTGACTTGATCCTCAAACGGGCGGTTTGAGGATCAAGTCAGCACCGACGATGCCCGGCGTGCGCCCGCCGACGACGAGGACCGCGACATGACCAGCACCACCACCAGCACCTGCGAGCACCTGGACCAGATCGTCCCCGTCCCTCCCGAGACGACCGGCGAGTGCCCCGAGTGCGTGGCCGACGGCGGCACGTGGGTGCACCTGCGCGCGTGCGTGCAGTGCGGGCACGTCGGGTGCTGCGACTCGTCGCCCGCCAAGCACGCGACGGCCCACTTCCACACCACCGCGCACCCGGTGATGCGGTCGGTCGAGCCGGGCGAGTACTGGGGCTGGTGCTTCGTGGACGAGCTGCTGATCCCCGGGCGGGCGATGCCCGCGCTGTAGCCGGCCGCTGGTCAGGACGCCGCGGCCGGCTCGTCGTCCTCCTCGTCGTCCCGGCCCGCGCCGCGCTGGCTGCCCTGGTTGCCCTGGCTGCCCTGGCTGCCCTGGCTGCCCTGGCTGCTCTGCACGGCGTCGGCGGTGAGCAGGTCGGAGACCGCCTGCGACTCCGTCTGCAGCGTGTCCGCGTCGACGAGGTCGGAGGCGTCGTCGGACAGCGTCGTGGTCAGCGAGTCGAGGTAGTCCTGCGCGTCGCCGCTGTCGTAGATCGACGCCGTGAGGTCCTCCACGGCGGACTCGTAGGCTGCCTTGAGGTCGTCGTTCGCCAGGAACCGCGTGACCAGCGGGTTCTCCGTGCCGCCGAACCCGCCGCGCCCGCCGCCAGCGGGGCCGCCCTGCCCGCCGTCCGGCAGGTCTGCGCCCTCCGGCAGGTCTGCGCCGTCCGGAAGGTCCGCGCCGTCCGGCGGCTGCATCCCGTCCGGGGCGCCCGAGGGGCGCGCACCGTCCTGACCGGCCTGACCACCCTGCCCGCCGGGACGACCGCCCGCCCCGCCCATGCCGCCGCCGAGGCCGCCGTAGGAGAGGTTCTGGTCCCACGCGACGACCTCCATGAGGCCGGTGTCCGGGTCGTAGTGCAGGTAGGAGTTGTTGCCGGGGCCGTCGATGTCGTCGGAGTTCGCCACCAGGTCCTGCACGGCGAGGTACCGGGCGAAGGAGTCGACGTCGAGGTGGTCGCCCAGCTTCGCGGCGAACTCGGCGTCGGACGAGTCGTTCACGAACTCCAGGAACTCCGCGAGCGGTGCGTACGCCGCGTCGTCGTCGGTCGAGCCCTCGCTGTCGTACTTCGCCTCGAACGCCTCGGCGTAGTCCGCGAGGGTGTCACGCACCGACCAGTCGCCGTCCGCGTCCGCCTTGTACGTGATCCCGCCGTCCGGGTACGCGTCCTCGTTCCACAGGTCGTCGTCCGGCAGGTCGATCACGAGGCGCAGCGCCTCGTCGCTGCCGTTCACGCTGAACCGCGCGTAGGTGGCCTGCTCCGACGGCACGTCGGCCAGCTCCAGCACCTTGAGCGCCACCGCCTCGTTGAGCGACGACTCCGTGGTGTTGCCGCGCACCACGAAGGAGGCGCGGCCGTCGTGCTCCTGGCCGTCGACGTACTTGTCCAGACGGATCAGCCACGGCAGGCCCGCCGGGTCGTCCGCCGACGCCGAGCCGTCGCCCTCGCCGAAGCCGCCGGGCGCCTGCCCGCCGCCCTGCTGCCCACCCTGCTGAGCGTCCTGCTGAGCGTCCTGCTGAGCGTCCTGCTGAGCGTCCTGCTGAGCGTCCTGCTGAGCGGTCGTGCCGGTACCCCCGAGCCCGCGCAGGCTGGAGTTGCCCTTGAGCCGCAGCCCGACGTCGTCGTACTCCTCGCCGTCGATGGTGACGGTGGCCTTGATCCAGTCCTTGTCGCCGGTGTCGGCGTAGGTGTCGAGCATCTGCTGGTAGTCGTCCTCGTCGTAGTCGACGGAGACGGTGTGCACGGAGCTCGTGTCGAAGAAGTCGCCCACGTCGTCGGCGGAGGCGGTCGCGTCGCACGCGGCGAGGGTGCCCGCGAGCGCCACGACCCCCGCCCCGGCGGCGAACGGACGACGGAGGAGGGACCGGCCGGGGGTGCGGCCGGGCGGCATGGTCAGGTCTCGACGCATCATGCCGCCCACGTCATCATCTCGGGCTGGGAGGGCCCTCGACGGGTGGTGTGAGCTCCATCGGGTGTACGGCCGGGCGCACGGCCGGGTGCACGGTCGGGCGCACCCAGTCGCCGGTGACGTGATGGGTTCCGGGTCCGACGGTGTGGACCGGTCCGTCCAGGGGCAGGTCGAGGTGCGCGGTGGTGCCGGGCGGCACGTCGAGCTCCAGCTCGAAGGTTCCGCCGGACAGCGTCCACGCGACGCGGACCGGGCCGTAGGGGCTGTCCAGCCGGGCCGACGCGCTGGTGAGGTGCCCGGTCACCAGGGGGCGCACCAGGATCTCGCGGTAGCCGGGTGCGGCGGGCGCGATCCCGGCGACGCTGCGGTGCAGCCAGTCCGCGACGGCGCCGTAGGCGTAGTGGTTGAACGAGGTCATCTCGCTGGGGTTGATCGACCCGTCGGGCAGCAGCGAGTCCCAGCGTTCCCAGATCGTGGTGGCGCCCATGCTCACGGGGTAGAGCCAGGAGGGCACGGTGCGGGTCAGGAGCATCTCGTGCGCGAGGTCGGGGTGGCCGGCCGCGCACAGCGCGTCGAGGACGACGGGCGTGCCGAGGAACCCGGTGCTGACGTGGTGGCCCGCGTCGCGGACCAGCCGGGCCAGGCGTTCGCCTGCGCCGCGGCGCTGCGCGTCGGTGCCGAGCAGGTCCCAGACGAGCGCGAGGGCGTACACGGTCTGGCAGTCGCTGCGGACGGTGCCGTCCTCGTCCACGTACGCGTCGCGGAACGCGTGCGCGACGTCGTCGGCCAGCTGCGCGTAGCGCCGGGCGTCGGCGTCGTGGCCCAGCACCTGGGCGGTGCGGGCCAGGAGGTGGGCGCTGCGCGCCAGGTACGCGGTGGCGACGACGGCGGGGTCGGCCTTCGCTGCGGCGGAGTCGTGCGGCGGGGCGTCGGGGTCCAGCCAGTCGCCGAACTGGAAGCCGGTGTCCCACAGGAGGGAGGCGCCGGCCAGCGCCCGCGACTTCTCGACCCAGGCGCGCATGGAGCCGTACTGCCGTGCCAGCACGCCGACGTCTCCGTAGCGCTGGTACAGCGTCCACGGCACGTGCACGGCGGCGTCCGCCCAGCCGGCGGCGGGGGTCTGTCGGCCGTCTTCCGGGCCGGGGCCGCGGAGCTCGCGCACGACGTCGGGCACGACGAAGGGCACGCCGCCGTCGGCCTGCTGCTCCGCGGCGAGGTCCTGCAGCCAGGAGCCGAGGAAGCCGCCCACGTCGAACAGGAAGGCTGCGGTGGGGGCGAACACCTGGATGTCGCCGGTCCATCCGAGCCGTTCGTCCCGCTGCGGGCAGTCGGTGGGGACGTCGACGAAGTTGCCGCGCATGCCCCACACGACGTTCTCGTGCAGCCGGTTCACCTCCGGTGCGGAGCACTCGAACCATCCGGTGCGGCGCAGGTCGGAGCTGACGACCACGGCGTGCGCGTCGTCGGGGACGACGTCGGCGCCCGTGACCTCTGCGTACCGGAACCCGTGGAAGGTGTAGCGGGGTTCGAGCACCTGCTCGCCTCCGGCGAGGACGTAGGTGTCCGTCGCCCGGGCGGCGCGCAGGGGCCGCACGCCCAGCTCGCCGTCCTCGAGCACCTCGGCGTGCCGCACGGTCACGGTGTCGCCGCGCTCCCCCGTCACGCGCAGACGCACCCACCCGACGACGTTCTGGCCGAAGTCGAGGATCTGCCGCCCGGCGGGCGAGGTGCGGACCTCGCGCGCGGGGACGGTCGCGACCTCGCGCACGGGCGGCCCGGTCGGGGCCACCAGCCGCCCGGTGTCGGCGTCGAGCACGTCGACCGGGCCGTCGGCGACGGCGTCGGGCGCGAGCGGTCGCCGCAGGTCCGTCGTCTGGCCGTCGTACAGGTCGTCGGCGAGCACGCCCGTCGTCCCGGCCCGCCAGCTCTCGTCGGTGACCACGGTCTGGCGGCGTCCGTCCGCGTAGGTGATCTCGAGCTGGGCCAGGAGCGCGAGCCGGTCCCCGTAGGAGTCGCGCTGGTGGGTCCACGTCAGCTGTCCGCGGTACCACCCGTTCCCCAGACCGACGGCGAGGCGGTGCGCGCCCGGCGCACGCAGGTGCTCGGTGACGTCGTAGGTCTGGTAGCGCAGGCGTGCGTCGTACGCGGTCCATCCCGGGTCGAGCAGGTGGTCGCCCACGCGCCGCCCGCCGATCCACGCGTCGTAGACGCCGTGCGCCGTGACGTACAGCCGCGCGGACGACACCGGCCCAGCCAGCTCGAGCTCGCGGGCCAGCACCACGGCCCCGCCGTCCAGCCCGCCGACGTCCCGCGGGCTCACGAACCGCGCCTCGACGTCCGCCGGCGCGAGCAGCCCCGCCTCGAGCTCGAGGGGGTCGCTCCACGGCGACCACCCGGCGTCGGTCTGGGCGCGGACCTCGACGCGGACCCGCTCCCGCGAGCGCAGGGCGCGGAACGGCCAGGGCACCAGCACCTGGTCGGGGCCCGTGCCGTGCCCCACCTCGGTCGCGCCGTCGGCGGTGCGCAGCCGCACCTCGTACCCGCGCTGCACCCCGCCGTCGCCGGTCCTCGTCCACGACAGGCGGGGGGCGGCGGTGCCGATCCCCACCTGCGGTGCGCCGTACTCGGCCACGAGTCGTTCGATGCGCATCTGCACGCCTCCTTGCGGGCGTGGCCCGCCGTCGGGATCGGGCCTCCGGGCCGCGCGAGGCCCCACAATGGACCCAGGATCAGAGATCATATTCATTCGACTGTTCATGCGGTCCGAGGACGGGAGCTGGCTTGACGGACGCGCTGTACGCCCAGGTGCACGAGGCGCTGCGGGCACGCATCGTCGGCGGCGGGCTCGCCGTCGGCGACCGGCTGCCGACGCAGGCGGAGCTCGTCGAGGAGTTCTCGGTCAGCGCCATCACCATCAAGCGCGCGCTCGACATGCTGCGCGACGAGGGCTTCGTGACGCGACGCCCCCGCATCGGGACGATCGTCGTCTCCACGACCCCCGCGGGCCCGCCCCAGGACGAGGCCGGCCGCCTGCCGCTGGTGGGCTACGTCGTGCCGGGGTTCGACGACGCGTTCGGGTCGCACCTGCTCGGCGGGCTGCTGGAGGCGTCGCGGGAGCGCGCGCACGTCGTGGTGGCGATGTCCCGCGGCGACTCCGACCTCGAGGAGCGCCTCATCGAGGAGCAGCTGGACCGCGGCATCGACGGGCTGGTGCTGCTGCCCACGTCCTCGCAGGCCATCCCCCAGAGTGTCGCCGCGCTCGTCGGGCGCGGGTTCCCCCTCGTGATCGTCGACCGGACCCTGACGGGCGTGCCCGTCAGCACCGTGACCTCCGACAACGTCACCGGCGGCCGGCTGGCGGCGGAGTACCTGTTCGGTCTCGGCCACACGCGGATCGCGCTGGTCCAGTCCCCCAACGCCGTGTCGACCCTCGACGAGCGGAAGCGCGGGGTGGTGGCGGCTCACGCCGCCCACCAGGTGCGCCTCGAGGAGACGCAGGTGTACTCCGGGGTCCGCTCCGTGGTGCCGGGCTCCTCGGTCACGCCCGAGGAGGACGTCGAGGGCCTGGTCGAGTTCCTCGGCACGCACCCCGACCTGACCGCGTGCGTCGTGACCGAGTACCACTCGGCGCGCCTCGTGCTCCAGGCCGCGCAGCGGCTGGGCCGGTCGGTGCCGGGCGACCTCTCCGTGATCTGCTTCGACGCGCCGCCGGAGTACGTGGACGCGGCGATCCCCCTCACCCACGTGCAGCAGGACCAGGACGCGATCGGGGCGCGCGCCTTCGAGCTGGTCGAGCGGCAGCTCGCCGAGCGGGGCGACGTCGCACAGGACACCGTGCCCGTGCGGATCATGGACGGCGGTTCCACCGCCCCCGCTCCCCGCTCGGCGAGCTCCTAGCCGGACCGGCCCGTCAGTCGCGGCGGGCACGCACCTCGAGCGCCATGACCGCGCTCAGCAGCGTCGAGTACCCCACCTGGGTCGGGGCGGCGCAGGCCCAGTCGTCACCGGCGCGCAGCACCACGCCGGCGCCCCGCAGGCTCTCGACGGCGGCGGCCGGGGCGCCGTCCGCCGGCGGCACGGCGTCGAACGGCACGACGCCGTGCGTCCACAGGGCGTCGGTGCTCGACCGGAGGAGGTCCTCCACCTCGGGGACCGCGCGCTCGTCGAGCAGCTCCGCCGCGTACCGGTACCAGACCCCCTTGAACAGGCCGACGTCGCCGCCCGCCGTGTCGGGCACGTCGTCGTCGACGAGCTCCCCCTCCCGCCGGAAGACGCCGCCCGTGGCGAGCTCGCGCACCGACGTCACGGCCGTGCGCTCGGCACGGTCCAGCCAGCCGCTGTCCCCGGTGGACCTGTACAGCTCGACGCAGGCCCCGATGTACAGGCCCTGGTTGTAGGTGAAGCGCCAGTGCGTGTCGACGTCCGTCCCGCCCTCGCGCCCCATCCCGTCCTCGACGAAGCCGTCGGGGCCGACCAGGTGCTCCTCCAGCCACGCGACCGTGGTCAGCGCGCGGTCGAGGTACGCCTCGTCCCCGGTGCGCCGCGCCAGCCGCGCGCCGAGGATCGCGAGCGGCCCGTTGGCCGGCGTGTTCTTGTAGTCGGGCTGCTGCTTGCGCCACGACAACGACGGGCCGTGGACGTCGTTCCACCCGTGCTCCACGACGTGCTCCCACAGCGCGAGGACGTCCGCCTCGACGGCGGCCCGCTCGGCGTCGTCCGGGGTCGCCTCGGCGAGCCGCAGCAGGGCGAGGGCGTACCAGAGCATGTCGTCGAAGTAGTCGTTGAACAGGCTGCCGTCGTTGCGCTCCCGGATGTTCGCCGCCGTCGCGCGCGCCGCGTCCAGCCACGCCACCTCGCCGGTGCGGGAGAACGCATCGAGCCGGCAGTCGACGACGTGCGCCAGCCACCAGTAGTTGAAGGTGGTGTCGTCCGGCCGCGGGTGCGCGTTGTGGAGCAGCTGCGGGGCCGCGGCGCCGTAGAGCAGGTCGACGCTGAGCTGCGCGACGTCGGCCCGCCCCGCCCAGGTCCGCAGCGGCGCGGTGTCGGGGACGGTCGTGGTCATCGGTTGGCCTCCAGGATGCGGTCGCCCTGTGCGGCGGCCTCGGCGAGGGCGGCGGGGCCGCCCATGGTGCCGGACATGACCTCCTGCAGGGCGGGGATGAGGGCGAGCGTCTCGACGTCCGAGTACCCGGGCACCGGGGGGCGGACCTTCGCGACCTCGATGGTCTTCACCAACGGGCCGAAGCGGTCGTCCACGGTGTGCACCGCGCGCTGGGACGCCTCGACGTTCGCCGGGATGTTCTTGCTGATCTTCGCGAACGCGAGGCTGTTCGCCTGGTCCACGGCCCACCACTTCATGAGCTCCCACGCCCCCTCGGGGCAGGGGGCGTCGGTGGGGACGACGAGCCCGAAGCCGCCCATGGAGGCGCCCGAGTCGCCGTGCGGCCCGACGACCGCGGGCACGACGCCGTACTCGAGCCCGTCGACGGCGTCCCAGGTCGGCAGGTTCCAGGGGCCGTCGTACTTCATCGACACGATGCCCTGCGCGAAGGCGTCGATGCCGTCGGAGAAGCCCAGCTCGTAGACGCCGCGCCGGTGCAGCAGGTCGTCCCAGAACTCCAGGACCTCCAGCCCCTGCGGGGAGTCGAACGCCGTGTACCGCTCGGTCGGGTCGAGGAGCCGCCCGCCGGCCTGACCGAGCCACATCGAGAACAGGCCCACGTCCTGGATCTCGAACCCGGCCCGCTTCAGCCGCCCGCCCTCACGGACCGTCAGGGCCTCCGCGGCGTCGGCCAGCTCGGCCCACGTCGTCGGCGGCCGGATGCCGGCGTCGTCGAGGTGCGCCTTGTTGTAGAAGATCGCGCGCGTGTCGACGATCAGGGGCAGGCCGAACGCCTTGCCCTCCACGCTCATCTCGCGCACCGCCTCGGCGTAGAAGTCGCCGAGGTCCACGCCGTCGCGCGCGGCCCAGGAGTCGATCTGCTGCAGCGCGCCCCGGCGGCCGTACTTCGCGGTCTGCCACCGGTCCCACAGCACGAGGTCGGGCACGTTGCCCGACGCGATGCCGGTGAGCATCTTCTCCTCGAGCGCACCCTGGGGCACGTAGTGGAACACGAAGTCGGACTGGGCCGCGTTGAACGCGTCGAGCTGGGTCTGGATCTGCGCGGCCTGGTCGCCGGACCAGCTGCCCCACATGGTGAGGCGGCGTGCCCCGTCGGCGGTGTACCGCGGCTGGTTCGGCGCCGCGCAGGAGGACAGGACGGCGGCGCCGGCGCCCAGGCCGAGCGCCCGCAGCACCGCGCGGCGGCTAACGAGCGTTGACATGGGAGACCCCCTCGATGATGTAGCGCTGCGCGAAGACGAACAGGAGCAGCACGGGCAGGCTGGTGAGGACGGTGCCCGCCATGAGCGGGCCGTAGTCGGTGGCGTAGTCCGTGACGAACGAGGCGAGGCCCACCTGGACCGTCCACATCTCCTGGACGTTGAGCACGATGAGCGGCCACATGAAGGCGTTCCACCCGGCCTGGAAGGTGAGGATCGCCAGCACGGCCGCCCCCGCCTTCGCCAGCGGCAGGTACACCTGGGTGAAGATGCGGAACTCGGACGCGCCGTCGATCCGCGCGGCCTCCCCCAGCTCGTCCGGGATCGACGAGAAGAACTGCCGCATGAAGAACACGGCGAACGCTCCCGCGGCCCCCGGCAGGATGATCGCCCAGTACGTGTTGAGGAGGCCGACGCCGCCCTGGCCGATGACGTTGTTGCCGCCGGCGAACGGGATGGCGCGCAGCACCAGGAACGAAGGCACCATGGTGACGATGCCGGGCACCATCAGCGACCCCAGCAGCGTGACGAACAGCGCCCGGCGGCCGCGGAACGTCAGCTTGGCGAACGCGTACCCGGCGAGGGAGCCGAAGAACAGGTTCAGCACCACGCCGCCGACGGCGAGGATCATCGAGTTGAGGAAGTACCGGCCGAACGGCACCTCGGTGACCACGCGCTGGTAGTTCTCGAGGGTCACGGTCCGCGGGATCAGGTCCAGCGCGCCCGACAGGATGTCGCCCGCGGGCTTGAGGGACGTGACCAGGGTCCAGAACAGCGGGAAGACGGTGAGGATCGCCACGAGGACGACGGCAATCCACCAGGCGACCGCGGCGACGCGCTGCGCCGGCGTCTTGCGCGTGGTGTGGGTCGGGGCGGGCCGGGACGTCCCGGCGGCGAGGGCTCCGGCAGTGGTGCCCGCGACGGACAGGCCGGATGCGGTCTGCGCGCTCACGTGTTGTCCCTTCCCGTGATGCGGGCGTTGATCACCGCGAAGACGGCGATGATGAGGAACAGCACGAAGGAGATCGCGGACGCGTACCCCATCTCGAGGTTCCCGAAGCCCTGCGTGTAGATGTAGTAGACGAGCGTGATCGTCGAGTTGCCCGGGCCGCCCTTGGTGAGCACGTAGGCCTGGTCGAAGACCTGGAACGCGCCGATGACCAGCAGCGTCGAGACGAGGAACGTCGTGCGCGACAGGCTCGGCATGACGATGTAGCGCAGCTGCGTCCACCAGCCGGCGCCGTCGATGCGGGCCGCCTCGTACAGCTGCGGCGGGATGCCCTGCAGCCCGCCCAGGTAGATCATCATGTTGGTGCCGAACCCGGCCCAGACGCTCATGATGACGATGGCCGGCATCGCCCAGTGCGAGTCGTACAGCCAGGCGGGCCCGTCGATGCCGAACCAGCCGAGCGCGACGTTCACCATGCCGAACTGCGGGTTGAGCAGCCACAGCCAGATCGTCGCGGTCGCGACCGTCGAGGACACGACCGGCACGTAGAAGAACGTGCGGAACAACGACGCGACGCGCACGTTCCGGTTGAGCAGCAGCGCGGTGGCGAGCGCGACGACGATGCCGAGCGGCACGAACAGCAGCGTGTAGTACGCCGTGTTCCGCAGCGCGATGGCGAAGTACGGGTCGAGGAAGAGCCGCCGGTAGTTGTCGAGCCCGAGCCACTGCGAGTCACCGATGACCGAGTAGCTGGTGAAGCTCATGACGAGCGCCATGCCCGCCGGGACGAGCACGAAGACCGCGAAGAGAAGCATCGGCAGGGCGACGAACAGCCACCCCCACCGTTCCTGGATCCGCCACTGCCGTGAGGCGCGGCGGCGCTCGGGCTTGACGGGCGGTGGTGC
>NZ_JBHUWC010000003.1:0-61381 GCF_042670225.1 Isoptericola sp. NPDC057191
AACGACTGCGCCACAGCGCGTCCGCGCGGCGCGCCGTCGTCCCCAACTGGTGGTAACGCACGTTCTGAGCGTTCAGAACGTGCGCAACCACCTGTTCGGCACTCGACGGCGGGTGGGGACGGCGTGGGTGGGGACCGCGCGGGTCAGGAGCGCGTGGCCCACGCGGCGAGCGTGAGGGCGACGACATCCTCCGCGAGCGCCGCGGGCAGGTCGGGCCAGCCGCGCTTCGCGAAGGCCGCTCGCCAGGCGGCACCCGCGCCCGTCCCGACGACGCCTCCCGCGGCTCCCGCCAGACCGGCCGCGATCGTGGACCCGGCGGTCGCGTGGTGGCGGACGGCGAGCAGCAGCCCGCCTGCGGCCCCGCTCCCGGCTCGGACGTTCGGTCCCGGCGGGTCGAGCCGGCTGGGCGTGGCGGGCAGCTTGTCGCCCACGATCTCCCCGGCGACGGCGAGCCCGCCGACGAGGCGCAGCGCCCCGGCGGGGCGGCGCAGACCGTGGGTGGGCGCCCGGTGGGCGGGGGCCGGGCCGAGCAGCGGGGCAGCGACACCGAGCGTCGCGCGGGACCCCGCGGCGAGGCCCAGCGCCAGGGCGCGGACGACGAGCGGTGCGGTCATGGGCCCACCCTGGCACTGGTACGCCGATTCCGCCGACGGAGATCGGGCCCTGCCGGACCCGATCTCCCTCCCGGGTGCCGCGCGCGTCGGCGCGATTGCGTCAGCGGGCCTCGGCGAGAAGCGCGGGCGAGGCGCCGTCCGACAGCGCATGACGCCGGTCGTCGCGCATGAGGACGCTGGCCACGACGGTCACGACGACCACGACGGCGCCCATCACGAGGTACGAGTGACCGAAACCGATCGCGTCGTACGCCGCGCCGAACGCCCAGGAGAAGATGACGATGCCGATCTGCTTCGCCATGTTGAAACCGAGCATGTAAGCGGTGGCGGAGATCCGGACGTCGAACATGCGCGTCAGGTACTTCATCACCGAGATGAGCATCAGCGGCATCTCGATGGCCGCGAGCAGGCGCCAGACGATGAGCATCTCCGTCGAGGTGAAGAACGCGGAGCCCAGGACGCGGACCACGAGGACGAGCCCGAAGAGCAGCAGGCCGTTCTTGGCCCCGATGCGGTTGATGAGGAACGGCGTCACGATCATGACGAGCGCCTCGGCGAGGATCTGCACGAAGACGACGCGCGAGAACAGCACCTGCGAGTCGATGCCGCCGGTCACGAACTGCGCGAAGTAGTTCGGGAACTGCTGGTCGAAGACGTCGTAGAGGGCCGCCGTGCCGAACATCAGGACCATGAAGCCGACGAACGAACGGTTCCGGAGCAGCTCCTTGACCGTGCTGAGCGACACCTTCGTGCGGGACTCGCCGGTCGCGTCGCCGCTCACGGCCGCGTACCCGGGCTCCCCGGGCTTCGGCGTGCGTGCCACGAGGAGCAGCACCCCGAGCACGATCGCGGAGAAGGTACCGGCCCACCAGATGTTGTCCGGGTTGGACGCCCAGATGAACCCGCCCACGAGCGAGGCGGTGGCGCCCGCGACCGAGCCGAAGAGGCGCACGTGCCCGTACTCGAAGCCGTTGGCGCGCGCGTTGCGCTCGTTGAACGTCTCGACGATCCCGACGCCGGCGTTGAGGGTCAGGGACAGGAACACACCGCCGACGACGGCGCCGAGCACCTGGTTCGCGTTGACGATCGGGGTGAAGACGAACGCGAAGAAGGGCCCCATCATGGCGCCGACCAGCACGACGAACGCGAAGAGGTTCTTGCGGAAGCCCAGCTTGTCCTGGATGAAGCCGTAGAACGGCTGGAGGCAGAAGGCCGTGAACGCCATCACCGAGTTGAGGAGGCCGATGTTGCCGTGCGACATCCCGGCCTCGGTCTCCAGCCAGCGGCTGAGGAACGTGAACGCGAGCTGCCAGATGGCGAAGTAGAAGAAGAACAGGCCGCCGAAGTTCCAGAACGCGGGCTTGCGCAGCGAGTCGCGGGCGCGGGGCTTGGCGACGCCGTCGTCCGGGGTGGTGGCAGTGGTGGTGGTGCTCATCAGAATGCTCCGTCGGCGGGAAGGATCTCGGTGGAGGTGGGGACCGGGCGGGTGTCGGGGACGGGCGTGCCCCACACGGGGTTCCCGTCGGCGTCGAAGGGCAGCACCTGCGCGCGGGCGTGCCGGTTCGGGTCCCGCAGCGGGTCGCCGGTGATCTCGGTGTAGGTGCGGGCGTGGTAGACGAGCACGGCGTCGCCGTCGGGCGTCTGGGTGAACGAGTTGTGGCCCGGTCCGTACTGGCCGGCGGCCGGGTCGCTCACGAAAACAGGGTCGGCGCTCTTGGTCCACGACGCCGGGTCGAGGAGGTCGGCGCCCGCGTCGGCGGTGAGCAGGCCCATCGCGTAGTCGATGCCGGTGGCGGCACCGGAGTACGTGAGGAAGACGCGGCCGTCGCGCACGAGGACGGACGGGCCCTCGTTGACCCAGAAGCCGCTCGTCTCCCAGTCGTACTCGGGGCGCGTGAGCTCGACGGCGGGCGTCGCGAGGGTCCACGGGTTCGCCATGCGGGCGATGTAGAGGTTGGAGTGGCCCTTGACGTCCGGGTGCTGCTGCGCCCACACGAGGTACTGCGCGTCGTCGAGGGTGAAGCTCGTGGCGTCCAGCGCGAACGACTCCCAGCCGGTGTCGACCTGGCCGCGCTCCACCCACGCCCCCTCGAACGGGTCGTCGGCGGTGTTCTCCAGGACGAAGACGCGATGGTTGAAGGTGTCGTCGGTGCCCGGCACGTCGACGGTGACGGACTCGTCGGGGGCGGCGGCGTAGTAGACGTACCACGCGCCGTCGACGCGGTGGATCTCGGGCGCCCAGATGAGGTGGGACTGCGGGCCGTCGGCGTGCCGTTCCCAGATGGTGACCTCGTCGGCCGCCTGCAGGTCTTCCAGCCGCTCGGCCCGGCGGAGCACGATGCGGTCGTACTGCGGATGGGATCCCGTGAAGTAATAGGTGCCCTCGTGCCGGAGCACGCACGGGTCGGCGCGCTGCAGCACGATCGGGTTGACCGTGACCTGGTCCGTCATTGGCTGTCTCATCCTCCGGTGTCCTGCACTGGTCCGGCGTCGGCTCAGCGGGCGCTGCTCCACAGAGAATGTAAACGATGTAAACGGACTGTTGCGGAGACGTCTGGACCTTCGAGGGCGAGATCGGCGCGATGACCTGGGGGAAGGTGGCGACAGTGTGACGAGGACCACGTCGGGACGACGGGCCGGCCGACGGTCAGGGCGTGACGACGAGCCCGAGCGCCTCGGCGACGACGACCGCCTGAGCCGGGTCGACCACGGCACCGGACAGCCGTGCCGACCGCGGGTCCAGCGCCGACAGGTCGCTGCCGCGCAGGACGGCGCCGCTCAGGTCGACGTCGCCCAGCTCCGCTCCCGACAGGTCGACGCCCAGCACGGAGGCGCCGGACAGGCGCGCGCCGTCGAGGTCGGCCTCCCGCATCCGCAGGCCCTCGAGGTGCACGCCGTCGAGCGCCGCCCGTCGCAGCGAGACGAACGACCAGTCGCCGCGCTCCGCGCGCAGCAGGTCGAACCGGCAGTCGTCGAACCGCGAGCCGACGAGCTTGCACCGCTCGAACCGCGCGTCGAACAGGTTCGCCCGGCCGAACGTGCAGCCCGTGAACGCGCACTCCGTCCACACCGACGCGTTGAACCGCACCCCCCGGAACGTGCACCGGTCGAACGTCGCGCCGGTGGCGGTCGCCTCGGTGAGGTCCACCTCCACCAGCTCGACGTCCTGGAGCACCAGCCCTGACAGGTCCCTGCCGTACCAGTCCTCCCCCCGGACCGTGCTGCCCGGCTCGACGTCGCCCGGTCCGATGCCGCCCGCCTCGATCTCGCTCACCCCCCGGACGCTAGCCGGGACCGCGGACACCCGCCGTCGTCGTCCCGAAGCCGCTCGTCGGCGAGGCGCCTCCGGGGCAGCCGAGGTAGGCCACCCCACCGCGAGGTAGTTCAACCCCCGGTGAGGTAGTTCAACCCACCGCGAGGTAGTTCAACCCACCGCGAGGTAGGTCAACCCCCGGTGAGGTAGTCCCTCCGGGACGAAGGGGGTGAAACCCTCCGCGCAGCAGGACGGCAACCTCCCCCGCCGGACAGATTTCGGAAGAGGGCCCACTACCTCGCCCGTTGTGGAACTACCTCGGCACGCCCCCTGCTACCTCGCCGCGGTGCGCACTACCTCGGCACGCCCCCTGCTACCTCGCCGCGCTGCGCACTACCTCGCCGCGTTGCGCACTACCTCGGCAGGGCTCGTGCTACCTCGCCGCAGGACGCAGCGGGGCGGGGGACACTGGTCTCGTGCCAGAGACGACGACGCCCCGGTCGACGCCGCCGCGCGGCCTGATCCTGACTCCCGGCGCGGGCGCGAGCCGCGACCACCACACGCTCGTCGCGGTGGAGGAGCGGCTCGCAGAGCTGGACCCGCCGCTGCCGGTCGAGCGGGTCGACTTCCCCTACCGGCTGGCGGGCAAGCGGATGCCCGACCGGCCGCCGGTGGCGGTCGCGCACCTGCGCGCGGAGGCGGAGCGGTTCGCCGCCGCGCTCGGCGTGGGCACGGACCGGCTGCTGCTGGGCGGGCGGTCGTACGGCGGGCGGATGTGCTCGATGGCGGTGGCCGAGGGGCTGCCCGCCGCGGGTCTGGTGCTCCTCAGCTATCCCCTGCACCCGCCGGGCAAGCCGGAGAAGCTGCGCGTCGAGCACCTGCCGCAGCTCGAGGTGCCGGTGCTGCTCGTCTCGGGCGACCGCGACCCGTTCGGCACCCCCGCAGAGCTGGCCGAGCACGCCGCGACGATCCCCGGGCCCGTCACGACGGTCGTCCTGCCCGGCGCGCACGACCTGCGCGGCAAGGACGCCGACGTCGCGGCCGCGGTCGCGGACTGGGCGAGCGCCCTCTGACGCGCTCCCCGGCGGCTCAGCGTCCGCCGGCGGGCCGCTCGGGGTAGTCGGCCGGCTTCTTGCCCAGCTCGACGGCGAGCTCGTGGCGGCCGGCGAGGATGTCGGGCCGTTCCTCGTCGCGCTGGCGCAGCGCGTCGGCCTGCAGGTCGGGCGACAGGTGGTCCCAGTACAGGGTGCCGTCCAGGTGCTGCGCCTCGTGGATGAACGCCCGGGCCAGGAACCCGCTGCCGGAGAGCTGCACCGGCCCGCCGTGCTGGTCGACGCCCCGCACGGTCGCAGCACCCGGCCGCTCCAGCGGCTCGTACGCGCCCGGCACGGACAGGCACCCTTCGTCCTCGGTCTCGGGCTCCGCCTCGGTGTCGACCTCGAGCACCGGGTTCACGACGTGCCCCACGTGCCGGTCGCCGCGCTCGTCGGTGACGTCGTAGACGAACAGGCGCAGCCCGACGCCGACCTGCGGGGCTGCGAGGCCCACGCCCTCGGCGTTCTCCATCGTGGCGAACATGTCGTCGATCAGGCGCGCGAGCTCCGGCGTCGAGAACTCCTCCACCGTCGCGGCCGGGGCGTGCAGCACGGGCTCCCCGATCTCGGTGATCCGCAGCACCCGGCCGCGCGCGGCCTCGGGCGCCTGAGCGGGGTACGGGTCGACCGGCTCGCCCAGCAGGTACGTGGTGGGCCGACGACGACCGAAGCTCCAAGCCATGCCGCCGAGCCTATTTCAGGTCGGGGGGCACCCGCGCCGGCCGTGGGCGGCGAGGGGCGAGCACCGGGCGCGGGCGCGATCCTGGCGGTGCCGCCGCCGTCGACCCCCGGAGGAACCCGTGGCCCGCCCCACCGACCGTCCCGGCGCCGGGCGCTGGGTGCCCGGCGACACGCCCGACGTCGGCCGCCTCGCCCGCGCGGCGCGGGAGTGCCGGGGGTGCGAGCTGTGGCACGACGCCACCCAGGTCGTGTTCTCGTCCGGCCCGCCCGACGCGGCGCTCGTGCTGGTGGGCGAGCAGCCCGGCGACCGCGAGGACCGGGAGGGCGAGCCGTTCGTCGGACCCGCCGGCCGGGTCCTCGAGGACGCGCTCGAGGCCGCCGGGATCGACGTGGGCACCGTCTACCTGACCAACGCGGTCAAGCACTTCCGGCACGTCGAGCTGCCCGAGCGCGGCCGGCGCCGGCTGCACAAGACCCCGGCCGTCGCGCACGTGCGCGCCTGCCTGCCGTGGCTCGAGGCGGAGCTGGCCGCCGTCCGCCCGCGCGTCGTCGTCGCCCTCGGCTCGACGGCGGCCCGCGCGGTGCTGGGCCGGCCGGCCCGGGTCGGCGAGCTGCGCGGTCGTGTCCTGGACGCGCCGGAGGACGGTGCGGCCGTCGTCGTGACCACCCACCCGTCGGCGCTGCTGCGCCTGCGGGACCGGTCCGGCTGGGACGAGGCCTTCGCCGCCCTGGTCGCGGACCTCGCGACCGCCGCGCGGGCGGCTCGTGACACCTGACCGCGGGGCACCCTGAGCGCATGTCATACCGCAGGGGGACCCGCGACGACCGCGGATCCGCTCCTGGTCCGACGCGCCGGGCCGCGGCTGGGCGCGAGGGTGGTGACATGACACCTCTGCTGAGCGCGCGCGGCCTGACGATGCAGTACCCCGGCGGGGTCACGCCCGCCCTCGACGCGGTGGACCTCGACATCGCCGCGGGCGAGTCGGTCGCCATCATGGGCGCCTCCGGCTCCGGGAAGACGACGCTGCTGCACTGCCTCGCCGGCATCCTGCGGCCGACGGGCGGCTCGGTGACGTTCGCGTCCGCCGGCGGCCCGGTGCGGGTCGAGTCGCTCGACGACGCGGGCCGCTCCCGGCTGCGGCGCGAAGAGCTCGGGTTCGTCTTCCAGCAGGGGCTGCTGCTCGACGAGCTGACGGCGCTGGAGAACGTGGCCGTGGCCCGCATGCTGGGCGGGGTGCCGCGCGGCCAGGCCGAGGCGGAGGCCGCGCAGTGGCTCCAGTACCTGGGTCTGGCCGGGCTGGAGCAGCGACGGCTGGGCGAGCTGTCCGGCGGGCAGGCGCAGCGCGTCGCGATCGCGCGCGCCCAGGTCACCGGCGCCCGCCTCATCTTCGCGGACGAGCCCACCGGGGCGCTCGACTCGGCCACGTCGGTCGAGGTCCTCGACCTGCTGCTCTCGGCCACGCAGGCCGGCCGCACCCTCGTCGTCGTCACGCACGACGCCGACGTCGCGCGCCGCTGCGCCCGCACCGTCGTGCTGCGCGACGGGCGCGTCGTCTCGGACACGGGCTCCCCTGCCGCCGCCCCGGCGGACGCCACCGAGGTCGCCCGATGACCGCCGCCCCCGCCGTCCCCGGTGCCCGCGCGGCAGGCCCGTTCACCACGGCGGTCCACCTCGCGCCCCTGTTCGCGCGCCGCCGCGACGGCGACCGCCTCGCGACCGCGCTGCCCGTGGTGAGCTTCGCCGTCGTCACCGCCCTGCTGCTCATCGTGCTGGGCGGCGCGCAGGCGTTCTTCGGCTGGCACGACGAGCTCGCCTCGACGTACGCGACGCTCGCCGTCATCGCCGTCGTGCTGCTCCTCGTGCCGCTGGCCACCGTCGGGGCGTCCGCCGCGCGCCTGGCGGCCCGACGCCGCGACGAGCGCCTCGCGTCGCTGCGGCTGCTGGGTGCCACCACCGGCACCATCACCGTGCTCACCGTGCTCGAGGCGGCCGTGACGGCCCTGGTGGGTGCCGTGCTCGGCGTCGTCGTCTACGCGGTCACCGCGCCGCTGGTGGGCCTGCTGCACTTCCGTGGCGAGGCGCTCGGGTCGCAGATGTGGGTGCCGTGGTGGTGGCTGCCGCTCGCCGTGCTCGCCGTCGCGCTGCTGGCCGCCGGGAGCGCCGTCGTCGGCCTGCGGGCCGTCGTCGTGACGCCGCTCGGCGTCCGCACCCGGCAGCGCCCGGGCACCGCGCACTGGGTGCGCGTCGTGATCGCGGTGGGCGTGCTCCTCGGCGGTCTCGCCCTCATGCAGGTGCTGGGCACGCTCGGGGAGCTGGGCGGCATCGTCGCCATCGTCGGCACCCTCGCCGCGATCTTCGGCGGCATGCTGCTGGCCCTCGACGCCCTGGGCCCCTGGTTCGTGCGGGTGCGCGCCCGCCGGCAGGCGCGCAAGGCGGCCACGGTGCCGCGCCTGCTCGCCGCGCGCATGATCCTGGAGGACCCGAAGGCGGCGTGGCGTCAGGTCAGCGGGGTCGCCATGACGAGCTTCGTCGGCGTGTTCGGCGCGGTCGGCCTGGCGCTCGCGAACCAAGGGACGACGGTCGAGATGGACGACGACGCGCGCTGGCTCATGCACGACATCTCGACGGGCGTGCTCGTCACCGTGGCCGGGTCGTTCCTCATGGTGGCCTGCTCGGTGGCCATCAACCAGGCCGCCGCGACGCTCGACCGGGCCGCGGTGCACGTGTCGCTCGACCGGCTCGGCGTGCCGCGCTCGGTGATGAGCGAGGCGTCCCGCCGCGCCGTGATGTCGGCCCTGTGGATGGTGGCGGGCGGTTCGGCGCTGTGCGCGGCCGTGCTGATCTTCCCGCTGGTCGGGATGGCGGTGTTCATCCAGCCGGTCGCCGTGGTCACCGCGCTGGCCGTGTTCGCGCTCGGCTTCCTCGCGGTGCGCGGGGCTGCCGCGCTCAGCGCGCGGCTCGTGCCGGGCATCCTCGCCCGGCCCGAGCGCGCGCTCTGACGGGCCGGCCGGTGGGGGTCACGCTCCCCCGTCGGTCTTCTTGCCCGTCTCCCGCTCCCAGGCGTCGAGCTGCTGGGTGAGCGCCCGCGCGAGCTCGAACACCTGCTGCGGCGGGATGCGCACCCGCGACACCACCCGCCCGGGCACCACCCGGCCGGTGACCGCGCCCGTCTCCGGGTCGGTCACCGGCTGCGGCGGCTTCGTCGCCGCCACGAAGTCGATGACGAACGACGTCGACGTGTGCCACAGAGACGCGAAGTCCGCCGGGACCCCGCCCTCCAGGTCGGAGGGCACGTCGATCTGGAACTTCACCTCGTTGCTCGCCATGGGTCCACCTTCCCACCGCCCTGCAACGGCAGGGCGAGGACGGCCAGGTCGAGCCACCGTCCGAACTTGGTGCCGATCTCCGGCAGGCGCCCCACGTGGGTGAACCCGAGCGACTCGTGCAGCCGGACCGAGGCGGCGTTGCCCGCCTCGATGTCGGCGAGCATCACGTGGTGGCCCGCGGCCCGCGCCCGGGCGACGAGCTCGGTCATGAGCGCCCGGCCCAGGCCGCGGCCCTGGAACCCGTCCGCGACGTAGACCGAGTCCTCGACGGTGTGCCGGTACCCGGCCTTGGCGCGCCACTGGGCGTAGGTGGCATACCCGGCCACGGCGCCGTCGTGGTCCGCCACGAGGACCGGGTTGCCGGCGGCGCGCTGCGCCGCGAACCAGGCTGCGCGCTCGTCGCGCGGCACCTCGTCGTCCGTCCAGATCGCCGTCGACGAGCGGATGGCGGCGTTGTGGATGGTCAGGATGCCGTCGAGGTCGGAGTCGCGCGCGTCGCGGAGGATCATGCGCATATAGTAGACGCCGTGCTTCTTATCGTATCCGGCGGGTCCGTATGACGGCCGACCACGACCTCGGCGCCGCGCTCGCCGGCACCGTGCAGTCCGCCCGTGTCGCCCGCGGGCTGACCGTCGCGGCGCTCGCGGAGGCCTCCGGCGTCTCGCGGGCGATGATCTCCCGCGTCGAGCGCGCCGAGGCGCAGCCCACCGCCGCGCTGCTCGGGCGCCTCTCGGCTGCGCTGGGCATGACGCTCTCGGAGCTCGTCGCCCGTGCCGAGGGCGACACCCGCCGCCTGGCGCGCCGCGCCGAGCAGCCCGTCTGGACGGACGGCGAGACCGGCTACGTGCGCCGCGCGGTCTCCCCTCCGGCGAGCGCCTCGCTCGAGCTCGTCGAGGTCGAGCTCCCGCCCGGCGCGGAGGTCGCCTACCCCGCCGAGGCCTACCGCTTCGCCGACCAGCAGATCTGGGTGCTGGACGGCGCGCTGCGGTTCGTCGAGGGCGGCACGGTGCACGAGCTGGGCGCGGGCGACTGCCTCCAGCTGGGGCCTCCCGCCGACTGCACCTTCGTCAACGCGTCGGGCGCGCCGTGCCGCTACCTCGTCGTCCTCGACAAGCTCGCCGGCCCGCGCCGCGCGCGCTGAGCGCGACCGAAGGGCCGGACGGGAACCCTGTCCGGCCCTTCGGCGGTCGCCCGCTCAGGAGCAGGTGACCTCGGTGCGGTAGATCTGCATGTCGCCGCCCGCGGCGTGCGGGGTCGCGCACTTCGTGTGCGCGACGTACATCACCTGCTGGTAGAGCGGCTGGATGACCTGGTCGGCGAGGATGCGGTCCTCCGCCTTCTTCCACAGGACGTCCGCGGCGTCCTGGGTCGGCGCGGCGAGCGCGGCGTCGACGGCGGCCTGGCCCACGGGGTCGCTGTACTTCAGGCGGTAGTTCGCGTCGACGTAGACCGACGCGATCCACTCGGACGCCGCGGGGAACGACGAGCCCCACAGCTGGATGACGGGCCCGTCGAGCTTGTACGAGTTGATCGTCTCGGACAGGGCGGCCGCGGGCACCGGCTTCGGCTCGACGGTGAGCCCGATCTCCTTGGCGGAGTTGGACACGGCGAGGGCCGTCGCGGCGTCGGTGGTGTTCTCCGAGGAGTAGCTCAGCGGGATGGTCCCCGTGAAGCCCGACTCCTTGACGAGCGCCTTGGCGGCCTCCGGGTCGTAGATGCAGTACTGGCCGCAGGCGTCCTCGCGGTAGGCGGACACCGAGTTCGGCATGAGGGAGCCGGCGGGGACGGTCGCGTCCTTGAACAGGTCCTTCGAGATGGTCTCGCGGTCGACGATCATCGAGAACGCCTGGCGCACCTCCTTCGGGAACGTGTGGTCGAGGTAGGTCGGCCAGGTGAAGTAGGTCTCCAGCGTGTTGCGGTCGATCGCGGTGAGCCCCTCCTCGCCGAGCGAGTTGCGCCCCTGCGCGATGAGCCCCGGCGGCAGGCTGCGCAGCACGTCGGCGTTGCCGGCGACGACGTCCTGGTAGGCCGTGTTGGTGTCGGTGTAGACGCGGAAGGTGATCTGGTCGGCCGCGCCGTCGGGCACCCAGCCCTGGTACTTCGGGTCCTTCTTCAGCACGGCCTCGACCTGCGGGTCGAGCTTCTCGAGCGTGTAGACGCCGTTGCCGACCGGCTTCTTGTCGTAGGCGACGGGGTCGGCGAACGCGCTCTCGGGCATCGGGCAGAAGGCCAGCTGCGACAGGATGTACGGCACGTCGTTGTTGGGCGACTTCATCTCGATCGTGAACGTGCTGTCGTCCACGAGCGTGATGCCGGAGAACTCGGTCGCCTTCGCCTTGCCCTTCGCGGGGTTCAGCTCGTCGTAGCCCTTGATCGGGCCGTAGGCGTAGTTCGAGGGCATCGCGTTGGCGCCGGCGCCGACGAAGTTGAACGTGTCGACGTACGTCTTCGCCGTGATCGGCGTGCCGTCCGAGAAGGTGTGGCCGTCGGCCACCTTGACGGTCCAGGTGACCTGGTCGTCGCTCTCGAGCGACTCGGCGCCGCGCATGAAGACCTTGCCGTCCTCGTCGATGCCGGTCAGCGGCTCGCAGAGCGCCATCGCGATCTGGCTGCCGGGGTTCTGGGCGCCGGTGATGCGGCCGATCTCGCCGTTGTTCACGGCGACGATGGACGTCGTCCCGTCGGCGGTCTCGGCGGGTTCGCCGAGACAGCCGGACAGCATCGAGGCGCACGCAGCGGCGGCGACGATGCCGACCGCGATGCGGCTGCTCCTACGGTTCATCAGTGGTTCCTTTCGGACAGGGTGAGGGAGGAGGGAAGCATGGTGACCATGCCGACGCGGGAGCGCGTGATCTGCTCGGCGAGGTGGCAGGAGGCGTGGTGCGCCGGGCGTCCGCCCGGGACGGACCGCAGGTCGGGCACGTCGGTGGCGCACCGCTCGACCGCCGCGTAGCAGCGGGTGTGGAACGGGCAGCCCGGCGGCGGGTCGATCGGCGACGGCGGGTCGCCCTCGAGCACCACCCGCTCGAGGTGCTCCCCCGGCGCGAGCTTGCGCGGGATCGCCGAGAGCAAGGCCCGCGTGTACGGGTGGGCGGTGGCGCCGTAGACGTCGTCGCAGTCCCCCTGCTCGACGACCTTGCCGAGGTACATCGTCACGATGCGGTCGGACATGTGCTGGACGACGTCGAGGTCGTGCGCGATGAAGATGATCGACAGCCCGAGCTCCCGCTTGAGGCGGTTCAGCAGGTTGAGCACCTGCGCGCGGACCGAGATGTCGAGGGCCGAGACCGGCTCGTCGCACACCAGCAGCTTCGGCTCGACGGCGAGCGCCCGCGCGATGCCGATGCGCTGCAGCTGGCCGCCGGAGAACTCGTGCGGGTACCGGTGCGCGTGCTCGGGGTTCAGGCCGACCTGGGTGAGGAGCTCGCCCACCCGGGCGTCGACCTTCGACGCGGGCAGCAGCCGGTGCGTCGTGACGCCCTCCGCGATCGACTGCCCGACCGAACGGCGCGGGTCCAGCGAGGCGTGCGGGTCCTGGAACACCATCTGCACCTCGCGGTGCAGCAGCGTCTTGCGGTCGGCGTGCGACATCGCACCGACGTCGGCGCCGTTCCAGCGGACGGTGCCCTCGCTGGGTGCCTCCAGGCCGCAGATGATGCGTGCGAGCGTGGACTTGCCGCACCCGGACTCGCCCACCAGGCCGACCGTCTCGCCCTCGGCGACCGTGAAGTCCACGCCGTCGACGGCCCGGACCTGCCCGTGCGCCCCGCGCGAGAACATCGTGTGCTTCTGCTTGTAGAAGCGGCGCACCGACTCAAGCTCCAACAACGGCACGGGCGATCACCTCCTCCTTGTGGTGGCAGGCCGCGGCGCGGTCCGGCGTGAAGGCGTCCAGGACGGGCAGCGCGGTGCGGCACCGGTCGGTGGCGTACCCGCAGCGCGGGTTGAAGCTGCAACCGGGCGGCCGGCGGGCGATGTCGGGCGGCAGCCCCTGGATCGTCGGCAGGTCGCCGCCGCGGTGCGCGGCGCTCGGGATGGAACCCAGCAAGCCCTGGGTGTAGGGGTGCGCGGGGTGGTCGAACAGGGTGTCGATGGGGCCGGACTCGGCGACCCGTCCCGCGTACATGACGAGCGCCCGGTCGGCGAGCTGTCCGGCGACGCCGAGGTCGTGGGTGATCATCAGCAGCGCCATCTGACGCCGCTCGGTGATCTCCCCGAGCAGGTCCAGGATCTGCGCCTGCACGGTGGCGTCGAGGGCGGTCGTCGGCTCGTCCGCGATGAGGATGTCGGGGTCGAGCGCGAGCGCCATCGCGATCATGATGCGCTGGCGCATCCCGCCGGAGAACTGGAAGGGGTAGTCGTCGGCGCGGTGCGCCGCGTCGGGGATCCGCACCGCGCGCATCATGTCGACGGCGGCGGCGTGCGCCTGCTTCTTCCCCATCCCGCGGTGCACGCGGTAGAGCTCGGCGATCTGGGTGGCCACGGTCTGCACGGGGTTGAGGGCGCTCAGCGCGTCCTGGAACACCATCGCGATGCGGGCGCCCTGCACGCGGCGCAGGCGCGGCGCGGGGAGGGTGAGCAGGTCGTCGCCGTCGAACATGATCCGGCCGCCGGTGATGCGCGACGCCGGCTTGGGCAGGATGCCCATGATCGCCTTGGCGGTGATGCTCTTGCCGGACCCGGACTCGCCGAGGACGGCGAGCGTCTCGCCGCGGTGGAGCGTGAAGCTCACGTCCTGCAGCGCCGCGACCGGCGGGTTGCCCGGCGAGCGGAACTCGAGGGACAGGTTCTGGACGTCGAGGAGCGGGGTCATCGGCGGGCCTTCGGGTCGAGGGCGTCGCGCAGGCTCTCGCCGAGCACGACGAAGGCGAGCGTGGTGAGCCCGAGCATCAGCGCGGGGAAGAACATCAGCAGCGGCGCGATCTGCCAGTTGCCGTCCTGGCTCGCGAGCGCGATCTGGATGCCCCAGGAGAAGGCGGGCAGCTTGAGCCCGACGCCCAGGATGGAGAACCCGGCCTCGGCGGCCATGCCCGCACCGACCGACAGCGTCGTCATGACGATCAGCGGCGTGACGGCGTTGGGGATGACGTGGGAGCCGAGGATGCGCCACGGACCGACGCCCAGGCCGCGGGCCGCCTGGATGAACTCCAGGTTCTTGACCTGCATGACCGAGCTGCGCATGTAGCGCATGGTCGCGGCCCAGCTGAACAGCACGAGGACGAGGACGATCGTCCACACCGTGCGCGAGCGGAACTGGTACAGGATCACCAGGCTGGCGATGCCGACCGGGATGCCGAGGATCACGTTCGACGTCCACGAGATGACCGTGTCCACGACCCCGCCGAAGTAGCCGGCGAGCGACCCCGCGACGAGCGCGATCAGGAACGAGATCGCCGCGGTGTAGACGCCGACCTCGAGCGAGGTGCGCGCGCCGTGGACGACGTTCGACCAGTAGTCGCAGCCCTGGATGTCGAAGCCCATGGGGTGTCCCGGCGCCGGGCCGAGGCGGGACTGCGACAGGTCGCAGTCGCGGGGGTCGAGCTGCGTGAACAGCGACGGGAACAGCGCCATGAGCACGACGACGACGATGATGAGCGCCGCGAGGTCGAACCAGGGGCTCTTCCACAGGGTGCGCAGGCCGCTGCGCGGGCGGCCCTGGCGCGTCCTTGCCGCGGGCGGCGCGATGGTGGGGTCAGACATGACGCACCCTCGGGTCGATGATCGGGTAGAGCAGGTCCACGACGAGGGCCGCGACCAGGTAGAACAGCAGGAGGAACACGGAGACGCCGACGACGACCGGGCCGTTCTGGGTGTCGATGGCGCGGGCGAGCGTGCCGCCGAGGCCGGGCAGGTTGAAGATCGTCTCGATGAGCACCGACCCGCCCAGCAGGGCCGCCATGCTCAGCCCGAGGTAGGTCACGACCGGCATGAAGGCGTTGCGCAGCGCGTGCACCCACATGATCCGGTGGGGTCCGATCCCCTTCGCGGTGGCCGTGACGATGTAGTCGGACCGCATCGTGTCGACGAGGCTCGTACGGCTCAGCCGCGCGAGCGGGGACGCGGTCTCCAGCGCGAGCACCAGGGCGGGCATGACGAACGCGAGCGGGAACCCGGCCTGCACCCCGGAGATCGGTAGCCAGTGCAGCTTGATGCCGAACACGTACTGCGAGAAGTACGCGATGATGAAGCCGGGCACCGCCAGGAAGAAGATCGTGAAGAACAGGTTGAACTTGTCCGGCAGCTTCCCCTGCCGCAGCCCGGCCCAGACGCCCAGGCACACACCGATGACGAGCTTGAGCACGAACGCGGTCAGCGCGAGCACCAGGGTGTAGGGCAGCGCCGTCGCGATCAGGGCGGACACGGAGTTGCCGTTGAAGTCGTGCCCGAAGTTGCCGTGCAGCACGCCCCACAGGTACTTCGCGTACTGGACGAAGAACGGGTCGTCGAGGTTGTACTGGTCGCGGATGGCGGCGATCGTCGAGTCCGAGAGCCGCTTCTCGCCGCCGGCCAGCCGGGTGACCGGGTCACCCGGGATGAGGAACACCAGCAGGTAGACCAGGAACGTCGACCCGACGAGCGTCGGGACCATCATGAGGATGCGCCGCAGCGCGTACCGCCCCATCAGCGCCGGGCGGGCTGGTGCGCCGCGTAGTAGTCGAGCAGCTCGGCGGGGAGCTGGGGGATCTCGAACGGCGTGGAGTCTGCGCGGATCGACAGCGCGCCGCCGACGCCCGCGGCGACGGCGTCCCGCGCCGCGACCGGGCTCGTGTCGGTGGGGGTGCCGCGGCGCACGAACTCGACGAACTCGGCGACCGTGAGCGGGTCGGCGCCGCCGTGGCCGCCGTCGCCGCCGTCCTCGATCGGGTAGCGCACGTGCCCCTTCTCGAGGTAGTCGCTGCGCTGGTTCCACACCCGGATCTCGCCGCCGGCGTCGTCGTCGAAGTTCTCGATGCGGCCCTCGGTGCCGATCACCGTGTAGTTGCGCCAGTAGTCCGGAGTGAAGTGGCACTGCTGGTAGCTCATCAGCACGCCCGAGTCGGTGCGCATCATGATCATCGAGATGTCCTCGACGTCGATGACGGGGTTGAGGTCCTGCTGGGCCAGCGGCGGCCAGTTCTGCATGGAGAACCAGTCGCCCATCCGCCGGTCGGAGTTGTCGCGGCGCGAGTCGACCTTGTCGTAGACGGCGAGGTCGCCGACGCCGACGACCGACCGGGTGGAGGTCCCGGCGATCCAGTGCATGACGTCGATGTCGTGCGCGCCCTTCTGCAGGAGCAGGCTCATGGCCTTGTCGCGCTCGGCGTGCCAGTCCTTGAAGTAGTAGTCGCCGCCGTGGCCGACGAAGTGCCGGCACCAGATCGCCTTGACCTCGCCGATCTCGCCCCGGTCGACGATGTCCTTCAGCATTCGCACGACCTGCATGTGCCGCATGTTGTGGCCGACGTAGACCTTGGTGCCGGTGCGGTGCCCCGCCTCGAGGATGCGGTCGGCGTCCTCGATGGAGATGGCGAGGGGCTTCTCGATGTAGGTGGCGATGCCGGCCTCGAGCAGCTCGACGGCGACGTCGGCGTGCGTGAAGTCCGGGGTGGTGACGAACGCGCCGTCGATCTCGAGGCCGGAGGCGATGAGCTCCTTGACGGAGGCGAACACGGGCACGTCCCCGAACAGTCGCGCGGCCCGCGCGTGGGTGCGCGGGTCGGGGTCGACGGCGGCGACGACGCTGCCGCCCGCCTCCTGCACGTGCAGCGCGACGCCGGCGCGGGCGCCGATGCCGATCGCGGCGGCTCGGAACGGTGTCGTCTCGGCGACGCTGTCGGTGCTCATCTGTTCGTTCTCCGGATCGATGGTGACGACGGGTGCCGGGACGTCCGGCACCCCGTAGATGCGGGTGGAGTGCTTGGTGAAGGCCAGGCCGAGGGCGCCGAGGACGGTCGCGTCCGCGCCGAGCTCGCCGCCGCGGATCAGCCGGGGGCCGGGCTGCACGCCCGTGACGGCGGTGCGGATGTTGTCGGCGAGCGGCCCGGCCACGAGGTCGGCGAACTCGCCGAGCTCGCCGCCGAGGACGATGACGTCGGGGTCGACGGTGAGCAGCAGCGCGGCCAGCGCGGGCGCCATCGCGGCGCTCAGGCCCTCCAGCGCCGTGAGGCCGGACAGGTCAGCCGGGTCGTCACGGAGCTTGCGCAGCTCGGCGCCCACTTTCGGCGCGGCCTCGAGGATGGGGCCGGCCGGCACCTCCACGTCGCTGAAGGCGCGGAGCAGGCCGACCTCCCCGGCGCGGCCCCGGCGCCCGCGCACGACGTGGCCGTCCGCCGTGACCCGCGCGGACACGTGGTGCCAGGTGAGCGCGTACACGCCGGTCTCCGCGTCGGTGAGGGCGCCGCCGCGGGACTCGGCCTCGGCCGCGAGGGACAGGTCGTTGTCCGCCACGACCGGCGCGCCGAAGTACTCGGTGAGCATCGCGGCGAGGTTGCGGCCGTTCCACTCGGTGATCTGCGGGGCGGAGACGAGGATGCCGTCCTCGTCGATCAGGCCGGCGATGGCGACGCCGATGGCGGCGACGTTCGACTGGCGGTGGCCGGCCCGTTCCAGGGTCTGCTGCAGCAGGGCGCGGACGGGGGCGAGCGACGGCTGCGCGGTGGTGGGCGGGGCGACCGCGGAGTCCTGCCGACCCAGCACGCGTCCGGTGCGGTCGGCGACGACGATACGCACCGCGCTGCGGGTGAGGTCGATGCCCACGACCACCGGAGAGCCCGCCACGGGCGAGAACGTGCGGGCCGGGCGGCCCGACGCGACCCGCGCCTCGTGCTCGACCGCCAGCCCGGACTCCATCAGCTCGCCCAGCGCCGCGGTGACCGTCGGTCGCGACAGCCCGGTGCTCTCGGCGAGGTCCGCGATGGTCGCCCGCTCCAGGTCGCGCAGGCTCGCCAGGCACTGGGCGACGAGCTTCACGTCGATGGCAGACATCCTTGACCCCACTTCCGAAGTGACTTCCACGACCGTTGTGAAAGCAGTTTCGCCATTCTGGGACCGGCGCCGCGGGCTGTCAATGGGCAACTTCGAGGCTCGGTGCGCGGCCCGCCGTGCAGAATCTGCACGCAGCCCGGCGAGCGTCGTCTGCGGCGCTACCGTGGTCGAGCCGGTGCGGCTCACCCCAGTACCGGCGGCCGGGCCGTCGTCGTCGCGGACCAGCGCCACCCGGGCCGGTCACCTCGATCACACCCAGTCGAGGCGCGAGCGCCCCACTTCCTGTCCCGGACAGTGGGGCGCTCGTGGTCGCTCACCTGCGCGTGGCAGACTCCGGCGATGGACCAGATCTTCGTCTTCGCGGTCGAGGACGCGGAAGCAGCCTGCTGGCGCGCCGAGCTCGGTGTGGTCGCCCCCGACAAGGCGGCGGCCGTGCGGCGGCTGCGCGAGGCCGGCGTCCGCAAGTCGCAGTTCAGGAACGGCCTCAGGCCCGACCGCGTCATGGGCTTGTCGGAGATCGCGCTGGCCGGCCTCAGGTCGGGTGCCGTCGTGCGTCGGCGCGACGACGACGGATGGACGCCGTGGGAGGTCGTCGCGAGCGACCGGACGCTGAACTGGCGGCGGTCGGGGCACTTCGCCATCGACTCCCGTGGAGGTGTTCACCGCCTCCGCTGAGGCTCCCCACCGGCACCGGCACCGGCACGACACCGGCCCCGGCACGACCTGGCCTGACCCCGACGACCTTGCCCGGAACGGGCTGACGGAGAACACCCATGCGGAAGACCATCGTCATCACGGGAGCCAGCGACGGCATCGGCGCGGCTGCCGCGCGCCAGCTGCATCGCGACGGCCACGAGGTCGTGATCGTCGGGCGGAACGCGACCAAGACCAGGGCCGTCGCGGACGAGCTGGGCGCACCGCACCTCGTGGCCGACTTCGCGGACCTGGCACAGGTCCGCGAGCTCGCCGCCCGGCTCTCCGCCGACCATCCGAGGATCGACGTGCTGGCCAACAACGCCGGCGGGATGATGGGCGACCGCGCCCTCACGGTCGACGGGTACGAGAAGACCTTCCAGGTCAACCATCTCGCACCGTTCCTGCTGACCACGCTGCTCGTGCCGACCCTCGTCGCGAGCCGCGCGACGGTCGTCCAGACCGCGAGCGTGGCGGCGAAGCGGTTCGCTAGGTTCGACCTCGACGACCTCCAGAACACGCACGGCTACTCGCCGCTGCGGGCCTACGGGAACGGCAAGCTCGCCAACATCCTCTTCACCGAGGAGCTGCAGCGCCGGTACGGCGACCAGGGCATCAGCGCCGTCGCGTTCCATCCCGGTGTCGTGGCGAGCGGCTTCGCCAGCGACACCACCCACGCCATGCGGTACCTCTACCACGGGCCCCTCAAGCGGCTCTTCACCATCACCGCCGACCAGGGTGCCGACCAGCTCGTCTGGCTCTCCGAAGGAGCACCCGGCACCGACTTCCTGCCCGGCGCCTACTACGAGTCCCGCAAGGTCGCGACGAAGGTCAGCCGAGAGGTCGGGGACGTCCGGGTCGCGCGAGAACTGTGGGAACGGTCCGCCGCCCTGGTCGAGATGAGTTCGTGACAGGGCACTCCCTCCGACCGCCCCGACATTCTTTGCGTTGCTCGCGATGGACGCGCTGGAGTAGCGTCCGCCGCTGGCTGCAGCTGGAAACTACGCCGAGGCGAGCGATCAATGACACGCAGTCGTCGCAGAGTTGAGTCTTCAGCGCGGATTCTGGTGCTCGTCTTCCCTTTCGTGACGACGCCAGTACCACTCGAACGGGGACCAGATCAACGCGAGCCCGAGAGCGTCAAGCAAGGCCATGCCCGTGCCTCGGATCGTCCATAGCGGGTCCGGAAGATCAGCCACAGCAAGGCCGAGCCCGAACGTCAGGACTGGGAGGACCTTCACGCCAGTCTTCGAAAGTCGATGTGGGTTCCTAGCCATGATCTGACCTCCTCGCGCCCGGGGCGGTCAGATGCACCAGGCCGTGACCACGTGTGCAGGAACCCAGGGCAGCGGGTAGCTCACCCAGAACGACCACCTGTGTCGGGATTGCAGAATCTGCACGCCTACCCGGCCGGGCGCCCAGAGGGCGCGGCCGACTCGCATGAAACCCCAGGTCAGCGCACTCAGAGGCGCGTACTGCGACGGAATCCGTGTGTTTCGGCGCGACGATCGAAGATGTAGATGACGCTGACGACGAGCGCGACTCCCACGATTCCACCCACCGCGTAGACCACCATGGTGCGGATGGACTCCACGACGTCATGCGGGTCCCACTGGACCGCGCACAGCGCCACGACCACCGCGAAGCCCGAGATGATGGCGCGCCGGTACCTGGACCTACCAGCCTTGGAACTGCTCACCTGACGCACTTTGCCCGCGGACCGACCCGGGCGCCGCCCCTGACGGAGTAGTTCGTGGGCACGGCAGCGCCATTCGCGTCCGCCGCCCACGGCTTGTCCACCGTCCCGATGGCGATCACGACGCCGTCCTGGACCGTCTGACGCAGCTCGACGGTCCCGTCGTCGGCCAGGACTGGCGTGATGTCGTCGCCGAACGTGTCGGTGAACTCGTGCGGCCCGTCGGCGTCCTGGGTGGTGATCTCCTTCGGGAGGTTGACCTCCAGCTGGGCGCCCTGGTCGGGGGAGACCTCGTCGATGAGGTTCGCCGTGGCCTCGGCCGGGTCCTGCGCGGCGCTGGCGGTGGCCACACCACCTACCGCAACCAGCGCCACGGCGCCCACGCTGGCGGTCAGGGTCTTGGAGTACGTGATTCTCATCTGGCGCTCCTGTGCTTTGCGCCCCTCCTCGGCGAGCGGGCTCGGATTCACTCCAGCACCTCAGCGCTGCGTTTCTGCCTGGATTGCAGAATCTGCACGCCGACCCTGCCGCGCCCCCGGAGGGCGCGGCCGCCTCGCGTAAAACCCCAGGTCACCGCACCTCACGGGCCCGTGCTGCTGCGACGGGAGATCGTGTGTGTCACGCGCCGAACGCACCCAGCCGAACGGATTCCCCGTCAGGACGGGTAGCGATCCGAACGGTTTCAGGGCAGGGCACGCCACGGATACGTTCCAACCCGGCGGGGATGCAAGAAGCCCCCGCGTCCCCGGACTGTGGTCCAGGTCAGCGAGGGCTTCTGTGTCGGAGCCGCCTATCAGAATCGAACTGATGACCTATTCATTACGAGTGAATCGCTCTACCGACTGAGCTAAGGCGGCGCGCTCCTGGCCGGCTGCTGCCGGATCAACGAGCGCGCCCACAGTACCTGACGTGCGCGGCGGGTTCCAAACCGACGACGGGCACGACGCCCGCTTCGACGCGACATCGTGCGCTGACCTCCGCATACTCGTGCCCAGCACGCGCACCGCCGTACGCCGGGCACCCGGCCGAACCGTCTGGAGGACGACCATGCACCCCACCCCCGCGCCGCAGGCGGTCCCCGTGCCGACAGGCCGGGGCTGGTGGTGGAAGTCGCTCATCATCGGCGTGCTGCTGTGGGTCATCACGGCGGCGGTCACGTTCGGCACGCAGAACTCGAACCTCATCCCCACGGTGATCCTGCTCGGCAGCTTCCTGGTGCCGTTCACGGTGGTGCTGTTCGTGGTCGAGCGGGCCTACGGGTCGATCGACATCATGCTGCTGCTGGCGGCGTTCTTCTTCGGCGGCATCTTCGGCGTGCTGGGCGCGTCCATCCTCGAGTCGCACCTGTCGCCGTCGTGGTGGATCTATGTGGGCGTCGGCGCGATCGAAGAGCTCGTCAAGGCGGTCGTGTTCCTCGTCGTCGGGGCGCGCGTCGCCGAGAAGACAGGGCTCAAGGGCGCGCTGCTCGGCGCGGTGGTCGGCGCCGGGTTCGCGGCGTTCGAGTCGGCCGGCTACGCGTTCAACGCCAGCCTGACCCGCCTCGGCCAGATCGACCTGAACTCGCTGCTCCAGACGGAGGCCGTGCGCGGCCTGCTCACCCCCGTCGGCCACGTGCTGTGGACGGCGATCCTGGGCGCCGCGATCTTCGGCGCCGCCTCGGCCGCCGGGAAGTACCGGTTCACCGGCGGCGTGCTGCTCGCCTACCTGACCGTCGTCGGCCTGCACGCCCTGTGGGACTCGATGGGCTTCCTCTCCGCGTGGCTGGCCGTCAAGGTCACCGGCGGTCTGCACTACGTGCTCGCGTACGGGCAGCTCCTGCCCGCCACGTCCGACAACGCGTCGACCTGGTCCACCGTGTTCTACGTGGTGGGGCTCGCCGTCATCTCCGTGCTCGGCGTCCTGGCCCTGCGACACTGGTCCCGCGCGCGCCGGCCGGTCGAGCAGCTCGCCTGACCTCGCCCGCGGGCGAGGTCAGCAGGTCGTGCCCTCCTTCGGCACGTCACCGTCCACGAGGTAGGACTCGACGACGTCCGCCACGCACGGGCGCGACGGCGAGTACGCGGTGTGCCCCTCGCCCTCGTAGGTGACGAGCACGCCGGAGTCGAGCGTCTTGGCCAGCCCCTCGGCCCACTTGTACGGGGTCGCCGGGTCGTTGGTGGTGCCGACGACGACGATGGGCGCCGCGCCCTTCGCGTGCACGTCGTACTCCTTCTTCGCCATCGGGACGGGCCAGTCGGCGCACGACGTGCCCCCGTACGCGAAGAACTCCCCCACCGTCGGCGCCTGCTTCTCGATCTCGGCCGCCTCGGCGCGCATCTCGTCCGGGTCGGTCGTGCCACGGTCGTCCAGGCAGCCGACCGCCCGGAACGCCTCGGACGAGTTCGTCGAGTACGAGCCGTCCGCGTTCCGGTCGTTGTACGTGTCGGCCAGGTAGAGCAGGGTGTCGCCGGTGCCGCTGTTGATCGCCTCGTCGAGCGCCTGCGTGAGGACCGGCCAGTTCGCCTGGTTGTACAGCGTGAGCGCGACGCCGTAGAACGCGAGCGTGCTCGTCAGGGGGCGGTCCTGGTCCGACGTCGGCAGGGGCCGCTCGTGCGTCTGGTCGAACAGCGCATGGATCCGCTGCATCCCGTCGTCCACCGACCCGGGCAGCGGGCAGTCCTGCCCGGCCTGGCAGTCCGCGACGTACGCGCGCAGGGCGTTCTCGAAGCCGACCGCCTGCCCGGCGGAGATCTCGTCCGACGAGAGCGTCGTGTCGATGGCGCCGTCCAGCACCAGACGCCCCGCACGGTCCGGGAACAGGCCCGCGTACGTCGCCCCGAGCTGGGTGCCGTAGGAGTACCCGAGGTAGTGCAGCTGGTCGTCGCCGAGGACGGCGCGCAGCATGTCCATGTCGCGGGCGGCGCTCTGCGTGTCGACGTGCCCGAGCACGTCGCCGCTGTTCTTCGCGCACGCCTCGCCCCAGGCGCGGGACTCCGCCTCCATGGCGGCCAGCCCGTCGTCGGTGCTCGGGTCGAAGTCCTTCGCCAGCGACTCGTCCTTGCGTGCGTCGTCGAAGCACTTCACCGCCGTCGAGTCCTGCACGCCGCGGGGGTCGAAGCCGACGATGTCGAACGCGTCGCGGAGCTTCTTGCCGAACGTCGAGCCGTTGTTCGTGGCGTCGCTGCGCACGAAGTCGACTCCGGAAGCCCCCGGCCCGCCCGGGTTCACCAGCAGGGAACCCTGCGGGTCCTTGCCGTCGGCGGGGTTGCGGACCAGCGCGAGCTCGATGCTGCCCGCCCCCGCGTCCTGCCACGACAGCGGCGCCGCGGCGGTCGCGCACTGCAGACCGTCCTTGCAGTCGGTCCACTCCAGCGTCTGGCCGTAGAACTTCTCGAACCCGTCCGGCGCCTGCGACGCGGCCGGTCCCGACGCCGACCCCGCGGGCGCCTGCTCCTTCGCGGGGGTCGTCGTGCACCCGGCGAGCAGCAGCAGCCCGGCGACGAGGGCGGCGGACGCGCGCACCGCGGCCGGACGGCGAGAGGTGCGGCGAAGGGTGGTCGTGCGGCGGGCGGTCGGGCGGCGCTCGTCGAAGTTCACCCGCCCAACCTACCGTCGCCCCCCGCGTGGTACGTCCAGGGACCGGTCAGCCGTTGGGAGCCACCCAGGCGACCGGCCCGGTCCGGCCGTCCGCGGCCCGCGGCGCGACGTCGACCGTGCCCTGGTCGCCGAGCCGCACGGACACCGGCTCGCCCGAGTCGGCGGCAGCCGGCAGGGCGACGGCGCTGGTCGTGGGCGTGTAGTCCATCGTGCACGGCCCGTCGGACCGGTCCTCGAACGGCACGACCACCGTGCCGCCGGACGAGTCCCACCGCCCCTCCGGCTCCGCGACGAGCGGGCACGAGCTCGACCCGTAGGTCACCACCAGCAGCACGCCGGGCGTGGGCGACCAGGCGGCACCCGCAGGGCTGTCCATCGTGCCCTGGACGCCCTCGGGCAGACCGCGCACGTGCTCGCCCGGCGCCGGGGCGGCCGGCTCCTCCCCCGTCCCCGAGGACGGGGCCGACGGCGAGCCCGAGGTCGCGCCGTCGCCCGGCGCGCCGGACGCGCACGCCGCCGTCACGCCCAGGGCGAGCACGCCCAGGACGCCCGCCAGCAGGAGCCGGCGGGCGCCGCGAGGCACAGGGACGGTCACCCGGCGACGGTCTCGCGGAGGTCCGCGAACCGCAACCGCTCCGGCGTCGCGGCAGGTGCGGCCTTGCGCAGGAAGTCGCGGCGCTTGGCGGCGAACCCCCGCCGGTCGTCGAACAGGTCGCGCGCCATCTCCGCCAGCTCGACGGTGCGGTAGTAGGACAACGGGCGGCGCGGCGCGCGCACCCGAGCGGCGGCGACGGCCTCCTCGCGCTCCTCCCCGGACGTCAGCGCGGCGGCGCGGTCGGCCAGCCAGGCGGCGAACCGCTGCGGGTCGCGCGGCCCGACGGCGTCCACCAGCCCGAGGCGGGCGGCCTCCGCCACCGACACGGGCAGCTTCGCACCCAGCAGCCGGTCGGCGTCGACCTCGCCGAGCCGGGACGCCACCGTCCACGTGTGCAGCTCGGACCCGAAGATGCCCATGTCGTAGTACGGGTTGAGGACCACGCCGTCCCGGGCGAGCACGACGTCGGCGCACAGGCCCGTCATCACGCCGCCCGCACCCGCGTTCGCCGTGAAGGCGGCGACGGTGAGCTGGTCGGCGCGCGCGATCGCCTCGCACAGGTCGTCGATGGCCTGGATGTTGGCCCACGCCTCCGCGGCCGGGTCGTCGGCGGCCTCGATCGCGCCCAGGTGGATGCCGTTCGAGAACGCGTGCTCGGTGCCGCGCACCACGAGCACCCTCGTGTCCTCCGTCAGCGCCTTCTCGACGGCGGTGGTCAGACGGCGGCACTGCTCGGTGTGCATCGCCCCGCTGTACGAGCGGATCGTCAGGTAACCGACGTCGCCGTCGCGCTCGTAGACGGACTCGGCGAGCTCCTGCGGCGCGGGATGGAACGGCACGCCGGCCACGTCGAGCACCCACGCCGCGGGCAGCTTGGTGCCCCGCTTGTCGGCCAGCGTGGCGGCGTACCCCACCCAGAGCGTGCCGTCGCCGGTCGCGAGCGCCACCGCGTCCTCGTCGCGGCCCACCACCGTGCCGGGCGCGGCGTCCGCGACGAGCGAGCCGGCCGTCGCCACGGCGTCGAACAGGCAGACCCGCGCGCCCCCCACCGTCGCGGGGGCCCCGGGTGCGCCGTCCGCCGCGGCGACGATGCGCGCCAGCTCGGCCGCCGGCCGGGACAGGTCGAGCTCGAACGCGACCCGGCGCAGCAGCGGCAGCTCGCCCGTGCCCGGCACCTCGCGCTCCGCCTCGTCCGCCGGGACCGGCTCCTCGCCGTCCGCCAGCTTCCGCAGCACCTCGTCGACGCACTCCATCGCGGCGTCCGCGACGAGCCCGTTGTACAGGGCGCTCTTGGCGACCGGCGGCGACGGCATCGCGAAGGTCGACGTCGCCCACACCGGGCCGGCGTCCATCTCCTCCACCGTGGACAGCGCGGTCACGCCCCAGCGCTCGCGCCCGTCGAGGATCGCGTGGTCCAGCGACGACGGCCCCCGGTCTCCGACCGGCCCGGGGTGCACGACGACGGTCGTCCAGCGCCGCCACACGTCCTCGGGCACGCGGTGCTTGAGGAACGGCGCCAGGATCAGGTCCGGACCGATCTCCTCGACGCGCGCGGTGAGCTCTTCCGGCGACCCGAACGCGGGAGCCAGCTCGACGCCGACGTCGTGCCCCCGGTCCACCAGATGCCCCCACACGCGCTGCGTCAGGCCGTTGAACGCCGAGACGAGCAGCAGGATCCTCATGCCAACCCCCAGTCAGGCACGGGGCCCCCGTGGCCCCCGCCGCGGAACACCTCACCGCATGAAGGGGTCATCAGGCAACTGTCGCCCGGAGTCGTCGCCGTGCAGGTCAGCCCTGCGGGCGCAGCGCGACCGTCATGGCCTCGAGGGCCAGCAGGGGCGCGACGTTGCCCTCGAGCCGCTCGCGCGCCGTGCCGATCGCGTCCATCCGGCGGATCGTCTGCTCCGGTGTCGAGTCGGCGGCCAGCGCCCGCACGGTCGCGTCGTGCTCCGCGTTGACGAGGTCCACGGTGGCGCCGAGCTGCACCACGAGCACGTCGCGGTAGAGGGACAGCAGGTCCACCATCGACCGGTCCAGGACGTCGCGCTGGCGGCGCGTGGCACGGCGCTTCTGGTCGTCCTCGAGCTGCTTGAGCTGCGAGCGCAGCCGCGGGGGCAGCGTGTCGCCCTCGTGCACGCCGAGGGCACGCAGCAGCTCCGCCTTCTCGACGGCGTCGCGCTCGGCCGTCGTCGCCACGGCCTCCGCCGTGGCGACGTCCACGAGCTCGCCCGCCGCGAGGACGGCGTCGCCCACCCCCCGGATGCGGCGTGCGATCTCCAGCACCGCGTCGCGCCGCCGTCGTGCGTCGTCGTCGCGCGCGAGGCGGCGCGCCAGCCCGACGTGGGACTGCGCGGCGCGGGCCGCGGTCAGCGCCACGCCCGGGTCGACGCCGTCGCGGCGCACCAGCAGGTCCGCGACGTCTTGGGCCGGCGGCACCCGCAGCACCACGCCGCGGCAGCGGGACCGGATGGTGGGCAGCACGTCCTGCGCGCTCGGGGCGCACAGCACCCACACGGTGTGCGGCGGCGGCTCCTCGATGGCCTTGAGCAGCACGTTCGTGGTGCGCTCGGCCATGCGGTCGGCGTCCTCGACGACGATCACGCGGAAGCGGCCCGAGGACGGCGTGCGCGCGCCGGTCATGATGAGGTCGCGCACCTCGTCGATGGTGATGACCACCTTGTCCGTGGCCACCACGGTGAGGTCCGGGTGCGTGCCCGCGAGGGTCGTCGTGCACGCGTGGCACCGCCCGCAACCGCCGGTCTCGCCGTCCGTGCCCGTGCACTGCAGCGCTGCGGCGAAGGCGCGCGCGGCGACGGACCGGCCGGAGCCCGGCGGTCCCGTGAGCAGCCACGCGTGCGTCATCGCGGCCGGGTCGGTCGCGGCCCGGCGCAGCAGCGCGACCGCGTCCGGCTGCCCGACGACGTCGTCCCACACGCTCACGGCCGCCCCCCGCCGGTCCGGTCCTGCGCAGCCGCCGGGGAGTCCTCGTCGGCCTCTGCGACGGGCTCGGAGACGGCCTCCTCGACCACCGGCGTCAGGTCGAGGCGGGCGGCGACGTCCACCCGCACCTGGGCCTGCACGTCGTCGAGCGGCGCGGACGCGTCCACCACCATCCAGCGCTCCGGCTCGGCGGCGGCGCGCCGCAGGAACGTGTCGCGCGTGCGGCGGTGGAACTCGTCGCCCGCCTGCTCCAGCCGGTCCGGCTCCCCGGACAGGCGGGCGGCACCCACGACCGGGTCGAGGTCGAGCAGCACCGTCACGTCGGGGAGCAGGTCGCGGGTGGCCCACGACGACAGCGCCTCGATCTCCTCCTCGGACAGCTCGCGCCCCCCGGCCTGGTACGCCACCGAGGAGTCCAGGTAGCGGTCCGTGAGGACCACCGCGCCGCGCTCCAGCGCCGGCCGCACGACCGTCGCCACGTGGTGGGCGCGGTCGGCCGCGTAGAGCAGCGCCTCGGTGCGGGCGTCCATGTGGTCGCCGTGCAGGACGAGACGCCGCAGCTCGGCACCCAGGGGGGTGCCACCCGGCTCGCGCGTCACGACCACCTCGCGCCCGGTCACCTCGTGCAGCCAGTCGCCCAGCAGGCGCACGTGCGTCGACTTGCCGACGCCGTCGCCGCCCTCGAACGAGACGAAGTACCCAGGTGCGCTGCTCACGCAGACACGGTAGTCGGTGGCGGCGACACCCGGCCGCGCAGTGCCGGGAGCGTGCGCCCGGCGGCACTCCTGCTCCGCGGTGCCGCTGCGTGACCAGCCCCACCCCGTCCCGACGCGCGGTAGGCGCCCGGCGGCGTGACGATGGGAGGGACACCGCCCGTCGCCCCTGGAGGTCGCATGCCTGCCGAGTCGTCGTCCACGCCGTCCGTCACCCTGCTCACGGAGGACGCCTGCTGGGAGTTCCTGAGCACGCAGTCCGTCGGCCGGCTCGCCACGGCGGTGGGCGGGGAGGCGGAGATCTTCCCCGTCAACTTCGCCGCCGCGGACGGGGTCGTGTACTTCCGCACCCGCCCGGGCACCAAGCTGGTCGAGCTCACGGTGAACTCCCGGGTGGCGTTCGAGGCCGACGAGTGGGGCGAGGCCGTCGCGACGAGCGTCGTCGTGAAGGGCACCGCGCGGATCCTGGAGACCGACGCGGAGCTCGCCGCGGCCGGTGCCACCGGCCTGACGAGCTTCCAGGACGACGGCAAGAACGTCTGGGTGAGCATCACCCCGTCCGACGTCAGCGGGCGTCGGCTCACCCGCTGACGCGCGGGCGGCCCGCCGGCCTCACTTCCCCGGGTAGACGACGCCCACCTGGCGCCGCACGGCGTCGAGCGTGTCCATGACCTCCAGCGTGCCGTCCCACGACATGCGGGGGGACTGCTGCTCCCCCGCCGCGACGCGCCGCGCGACCTCGGCGGCCTGGAACTGCTTGCCCTCGCCGCGGAAGCCGTCGTAGGACCACGTGGCGCCGTCGTGCCGCTCGACGGTGAACGACGTGGGCGCGTAGAAGGTGCGCGCCACCTCGATGCGACCTTCCGTCCCGGAGATCACGGCCGTGTTGGCGGTCCGTGACCAGAGGGTGGTCGAGAGGGTGGCCTGCACGCCCTCCGGGTAGCCGAGCACCATGCCGACCTGCCCGTCCACGCCGGTCTCGGTGAGCGCCCCGACGGCGGTGACGGACTCGGGCGCGCCGAGCAGGTCGTGGGCGAACGACACCGGGTAGACACCGAGGTCCAGCAGCGCGCCGCCCGCGAGGCCGGGGGCGTACAGCCGGTGCTCGGGGGCGAACGGGAAGTGCTGGCCGTGGTCCGCGATCACGCTGACCACCCGCCCGATCTCGCCTCGGGCGAGGACGCCACGCAGCGCCGCCACGTGCGGCAGGAAGCGCGTCCACATCGCCTCCATGACGAAGACGCCGGCCTCGCGGGCGGCGCCGAGGACCTCGCGCGCCTGGGCGGCGTCCTGCGTGAACGCCTTCTCCACCAGCACGTGCTTCCCGGCGCGCACCGCAAGCAGGGCGTGCTCGTGGTGGTGGCTGTGCGGCGTCGCGACGTACACGACGTCGACCTCGGGGTCGGTCACGAGCTCCTCGTAGCCGCCGTGCGTCCGGGCGCCCGGCGCGTGCGCGGCGGCGAACGCCTCGGCCTTCGTCACGTCGCGCGACCCGACGGCGACGACCGCCGACGCCGTGTGCTCGCGGACGCCGTCGGAGAACGACCCGGCGATGTTGCCGGCGCCGAGCACGCCCCAGCGCACGGCGGGCGCCGTGCGCGGGTCCGGCACCGTCCCCACGAGGTCGTCGGGGGTGAGGCCGGGCGCGAACGAGGCAGGTGTGACGTCGGTCATGGCGACACCGTACCGGCCCGCCACCCGACCCGGCCCTGTTGTGGGTACGAAACGGGCGGGAAGCCGGCCTCGGATTCCCGCCCTTTTCGTACCCACAACAGGGCTCTGCCGGGTGCTACTTCTTGTTCTGCACCGTCAGGACGTACCCGGCGTCGAGGAACGTCAGGTCACCGGTCGGCAGGTTGGACACCAGCGTCGCGAAGTCACGCTGCTTGCCGTTGGCGCACTTCGTCGTGAACCCGCCCTGCGAGATCTGGTCGCCCGAGAGCCGGTACACGTAGTTGCCGGCCCCGTCGGTGATCTCGAAGGAGTTCGTCACGCCGGGGGTGAGGTCGCACGTCGCGACCACCTGGAGCGTCCAGTTGTTGTCCTGGACCCCGGTGGTCTCGAACCACTGCCCCTCCTCGGACGACACGGCCGCGGTCGCGCCGTCCACCATCACGTCGTCCACGAACCACCCCGTGTCGAGGTAGGCCGCGTCCGTCGAGTAGCGGAACCGCACGTCCGTCGCACCTGCCGGCAGCTGGGCCGTCAGGTGCACGTACTCCGGCTCGTCCACGAAGTACGCGCCGCCGGACGTCCCGGTCAGGCCGTTGCCCTCCGTGTTGTTGCCGTGCGGGTCGTCGTCGGTCGTGACGACCGCGCCGGAGTCGTCCACGAGCGGCACGGTGACCCACTCGCCGCCCACCTGCGCCTCGACGAAGCCGTAGTCCCAGCCCTCCTCGATGAAGTGCCAGGTCCAGAAGTCCAGGCTGGACACCGCACCGTCGGTGGCGACGTCGAGCACGTTGTCCGACTGGCTCTCGTACCCGCCGTACCAGTGCGTGGCTCCGGAGTGCGGCGCGACGGCGGTCGTGTCGTCGCCGTCGAGCCCCACCGTGACGCGCGGCCCGGGGTTGCGGAACCGCTCCACCTGGATCCCGTACGGCACGGCGACCGGCGACTGCCCGTTCTTGCGGCGGTCCCACTTGGCGTTCGGCTGCGCGCCCTGGTTCGACCCACGGCCCTCCCAGAACTGGTCGTCCGCGAGGTCCATCGTCCAGTCCGTGAACGCGGGGTCGCCGAAGTCGACGGCCTTGATGTCGAACACGTCGCTGTCCTCGTCGTCGAGGTACACGGCCACGGCCCAGTCCTGGTAGAGCGTGGCGACGTCGGGCAGGTCACCCCCCGTGGCGGCGTTGAACTCGTCGATCGCCGCCTGCACGCCATCCATGCCGTCGGCCTGGTTCGCGAAGATCTGCTTGATCAGCAGGTCGCCGCCGGCCCCGTCGTACGTGAGGTCGGGCGTGTAGGTGCCGTCGCCGTTGCCGCCCGCGCGCTCCCACAGGTACTGGAAGAACGTGTACGCAGCCCCGTAGTTCTGCAGCCCCCCGGCCCACCGGGTGAGCGACGTGTCGGCGTAGAACACCTGGTGGTAGGTGAGGTGCGAGCCGCCGACGTCGTACCCGTTGAGGAAGACGGCGAAGTCGGCCAGGCCCTCGTCCACCCAGGACAGCTCGCCCGGGTCGCTGTAGTTGTGCAGCAGGTGCTCCAGCTCGTGGGCCACCACGCCCTCGTAGAGCTCGGCCTGGTCGTTGTCCGGGTCGTCGTCGTTCCACGGCGCGTCCGCGCCGCCGAGCCGGTTCTGCCAGTCGAAGGCGTCGACGACGATGGCGTTCATCCCCACCGAGTCGATGAAGTCCGGGGCGAAGTAGCCGGCCGTGTACGAGTCCTGCTCGCAGTCGTAGTACAGGTCGTCCTGCACGTTGTAGACGACCATCACCAGCGAGTCCGTGGCGGGCTCGTCCGGGTCGGCGGCCTGCATCGGGCCGTAGTGCTCCTCGTCGACGGCGACGATCTGGCTCGACAGCTCGTCGCCGAGGTAGTCGATCTGCGCCTGGGTGAGGGTGAAGTCCTCCGCGGTGAGGTCCCCGCACGGCACGAAGTCGTCGCCGGGGTCGTGGTCGAACGCCGGGTCGAGGCTGTCCACCCCGGTCGGCGCGCTGCCGTCCAGCGGCGTGCCCGCGGGGACGTAGATGTACACGGGCGTGCCGTCCGGGGTCTCCCCCGCGTAGACGCGCTCGAAGTCCTGGTCGTAGGTGCCGCCCGCCGCACTGTCGTTGATCGGCAGCGTGATGGTGTCGTCCCCGGGCAGGTTGTCCGGGTCGGCCGCCGCGGTCGCGGGCAGGGTCGTGGCGGCGGTCAGGAGCAGCGCACCCGCGCCGCTCAGGAGGATGGTGGCTCTGCGTCGTCCACGGAGCATGCGTGGTTCCCTCCGGCGTGGCCCGTGCGGCCGGGTTCCGGCGCGGCGGACCGGGTGGTGGAGGCACCGGCGGCCAGAGGCCGCGCGGTGCGGCCGCACGTCCTTGTGCGGTCCTCGCTCATGAAACCACCGTCGCCCCGTGCCTGCGGAGCGGTTGCCCCAGGCCTCAGGCGGGCACGCCCTGCGCCGCGGCGACCACCCGGTTCGCGACGTCGCGCACCTGCTCCAGCTCCGTGAGGCTCAGCCCGCTGGCCGCGACCACGGCCGCGGGCACCTTCTCCGCCTCGGCGCGCAGGTCGCGGCCCGCCGGGGTGAGGTGCAGCTCGACGACGCGCGCGTCGCCGCTGGCCCGGCGCCGCTCCAGGAGCCCCTGCCGCTCCAGGCGCTTGAGCAGCGGCGAGAGCGTCCCGGGGTCGAGGAGGAGCCGCGCGGACAGCCCGGTGACGGTCGTCGTGGCGCCCGCCCGCTCGTCCTGCCACAGCCCGAGCATCACGAGGTACTGCGGGTGCGTGAGGCCCATCGGCTCCAGGATGGGCCGGTAGATCGAAACCATCGCACGCGCCGCCGCCGAGAGCGAGAAGCACACCTGGGCCTCGAGGCGGAGGGGGTCGGCGGGCATCTGCATGCGCCCAGCCTACGATCCGGCCTATAGTTGGTGCACCAACAGTTGGCCCACCAAGTGTTTGCGAGGAGCGGCATGGCACGGCGCGAGAACGACGACCGGACCTGGGGCATGAAGGTCACCGAGCTCTTCCTGCCGTTCTTCGGGCCGGCCTCGATCCGCAAGACCCCACCCATCCCGCCGACGGCGGAGGACATCGCCCGGGACACCCGGCTGCGACGCACGCTCGAGCGGGTCACCCGTCCTGACGGGCACGTCTACCTCGTCGAGCGCCGGGACTGACACCCACCCCACCGTGTTGTGAGCGGGAGATTGGCCCTGTTTCGCGTCGAGACAGGGCCAATCTTCCGCTCACAACGTCCGGGCCGGGCTACTTCTTGGCGGCGGGCTTCTTCGCGGCAGGCTTCTTGGCCGCCGTCTTCGTCGTGGTGGTGCGGCGCTTCTTCGCCGGGCCGGCCGCGCGCTTCTCCGCCAGCAGCTCGATCGCCCGCTCCGGCGTGATGCTCTCGGGCGTGAGGTCGCGCGGCAGGGTCCGGTTGGTCTCGCCGTCGGTGACGTACGCGCCGAAGCGGCCGTCCTTCACGACGATCGGCTTGCCGGTGGTCGGGTCGTCGCCCAGCTCGCGCAGCGGCGGCGTGGCAGCCCGCGCACCACGGCCCCGCTTGGGCTCGGCGTAGATCTTCAGCGCCTCGTCCAGCGTGATCGTGAAGAGCTGGTCCTCCGACGCGATGGTCCGCGAGTCGGTGCCCTTCTTCAGGTACGGCCCGTAGCGCCCGTTCTGCGCGGTGATCTCGTCGCCCGACTCGGGGTCGGTGCCCACCACGCGCGGCAGCGACAGCAGCTTCAGCGCGTCGTCGAGCGTCACCGTCTCCAGCGACATGTCCTTGAACAGCGACGCCGTGCGCGGCTTCGGCTGCGCGGCCTTCGCCTTCTTCTGCGCGGCCGCGGACAGGCTCGGGTCGATCTCGGGCAGGTCGAGCACCTCGGTGACGAACGGCCCGTACCGCCCCGACTTGGCGATGATCTGGTGGCCCGACTCCGGGTCGACGCCGAGCTGCTTGCCGTCGTCGGCGCCCGCGGCCAGCAGCTCGCGCGCCGCCGCGACGGTGAGCTCGTCCGGGGCCACATCCTCCGGGATCGACGCGCGCGGCGGGTTCTGGCCCTCCGCCACCTCGGCGCCGAGGTCCTCGACGTACGGGCCGTAGCGGCCCACGCGGACCCGGATGCCCTCGCCGATCTCCACCGAGTTGACCGCCACCGGGTCGATCTCGCCCAGGTTCTCGACCAGCTCGTGCAGGCCCCAGCCCGTGCTCTCGCCCGAGCCGTCGCCGAAGTAGAACCGGTTCAGCCAGGCCACGCGGTCCCGGCTGCCCGAGGCGATCTGGTCGAGGTCGGCCTCCATCTCGGCCGTGAAGTCGTAGTCCACGAGCCAGCGGAAGTGCTCCTCCAGCAGCTTCACGACCGCGAACGCGAGCCACGTCGGCACCAGGGCCTGACCCTTGGTGCGCACGTAGCCGCGGTCCTGGACGGTCGAGATCGTCGCGGCATAGGTCGACGGCCGGCCGATGCCCAGCTCCTCCAGCGCCTTCACGAGCGAGGCCTCGGTGTAGCGGGCAGGGGGCGTGGTCGAGTGGCCCTCGGCGGCGAGGTCGTCGCCGCGCAGCGCGTCGCCCTCGGCCATGCGGGGCAGGCGCGTCTCCTTGGCCGACGCGGCACCGCCCTGCTCGCCCTCGGCGACGTCCGTGCTCTCCTCGTACGCGGCGAGGAAGCCGCGGAAGGTGATGACCGTGCCCGACGCCGAGAACACGGCGTCCCGCCCCGCGAGCTCGCCCGCGGCGTCCCCGAGGCGCGCGGCGACGCGCACCGAGGCCGTCGACCCCTTGGCGTCCGCCATCTGCGAGGCGACGGTGCGCTTCCAGATCAGCTCGTACAGCTTGAACTGGTCGCCGGAGATCTCTCGCGCCACCTGGGCCGGGGTGCGGAACGAGTCCCCGGCGGGGCGGATGGCCTCGTGCGCCTCCTGCGCGCCCTTGTTCTTCGGCGCGTACAGGCGCGGCGCGCCCGGCACGTACTCGGGGCCGTAGAGCTCGGCCGCCTGCCGCCGGGCGGCGTCCGTCGCCTCGGAGGACAGCGACGGCGAGTCGGTCCGCATGTAGGTGATGTAGCCGTTCTCGTACAGCGCCTGCGCGGTGCGCATCGCCTGCCGCGCGCTCATGCGCAGCTTGCGACCCGCCTCCTGCTGCATGGTCGAGGTGGTGAACGGCGCGGCCGGCTTGCGGGAGTACGGCTTGGTCTCCAGCGAGCGGACGGCGAACGCGGCGTCGGCCAGGCCCGCGACGACGGCGTTCGCCGACGCCTCGTCGAGCTGCACCACGCCCGTGCGGACCTTGAGACGGCCGCGGTCGTCGAAGTCGCGGCCGGAAGCGACGCGCTCGGCCCCGAGGCCGGTGAGCCGGGCACGGAACGCCTGGCCGGCGTCGTCCCCGTCGGTGGGTGCGAACTGCCCGGAGACGTCCCAGTAGTCGGCGGCGACGAAGGCCATCCGCTCACGCTCGCGCTCCACGACGAGCCGTGTCGCGACCGACTGCACCCGGCCGGCCGACAGCCCCTGGCGCACCTTGCGCCACAGCACCGGCGACACCTCGTAGCCGTACAGGCGGTCGAGGATGCGGCGGGTCTCCTGCGCGTCGACGAGGTCCTCGTCGAGCTCGCGGGTGTTCTGCAGCGCCCGCAGGATCGCCTCCCGGGTGATCTCGTGGAAGACCATCCGCTTGACCGGGACCTTGGGCTTGAGCTCCTGGATGAGGTGCCACGCGATGGCCTCGCCCTCGCGGTCCTCATCGGTCGCGAGGTAGAGCTCGTCGGCCTCCTTGAGGGCCTTCTTCAGCTCACGGACCTTCTGCTTCTTGTCCGCGTGCACCTCGTAGTACGGGTCGAACCCGTTGTCGACGTCGACGGCGAACTTGCCGTACGGGCCCTTCTTCATCTCCGTGGGCAGGTCCCGCGGCTGGGGCAGGTCACGGATGTGCCCGACGCTCGCCTCGACCTCGAAGTCGTCGCCGAGGTAGCCCTGGATCTTGCGAGCCTTCGTGGGCGACTCGACGATCACGAGCTTGCGTGGCTGGGGCATCCGTTCCTGCTTTCCCTGTTGCTGCGGCGGTGCGGGCGGCGACGCGGGCGGCCGGCCGACCGGTCATGTCACGGTACGACATCCGCTCGTCACTTCCCCGACACGGGCGCCGGGCGGCACTCTACCGAGACGTGCGGCGAGGCTGCGCGGTGAGCTGGCGCAGCACGAGGAGCGCGGCGAACGCCGCGGCGGTCACGGCGAGGGCCCCGAGGGCACCCGCCGCGTACGCGGTGAGGTCGGGCGAGAGGGGCACCGGGTCGCCGCTGCGGACCAGGCCGACGAGCGTCGCTCCCGAGACCATGGCCCCGGCCAGCGACGCGAGCAGCAGCAGGCCGGCGACGACGTACGACCCGGGCGCGGCGTACGACGCGCCCTCGCGGCGCAGCTCGTCCGTGGACGACCCCGGCGTGAGGGCGCACACCAGCGCGCCCCAGGCGAGCACGACCAGGACCGCGGCGACGACGTCCGACGGGCGGTGCCACTGACCGACCAGCGTCGAGACGCCCGTCGCCCCCGTGTACGCGGCGCCGAGCAGCGCGACGACGGGGCGCCACGCGCGCGGGGTCACGAGCAGGAGCGCGACGGAGACCGACGCGGCGACCGTCGTGTGACCGCTGGGGAGCGTGTTGGGCCCCGTCCAGCCGTCCAGCAGCTCGGGCCGGTCGAGGATGCCGTGCTTGAGCACCTGCGTGGTGATGTTGGCACCTGCCACGAGCACCACGACCTGCAGCGCGAGCACCCAGCGCTTGCGCAGGACGGCGACCAGCACCGCGACCCCGACGCCCGCGACGACGAAGGCCACGGACACGACGTCGAGCACCGGCTCCGCGACCTGCCACAGCCGGCCCTGGCCGTGCGTGGCCCCGAGGAACGCGAGCTCGTCTACCCGCTGCCCGGCCGCCGTGCCGACGAAGAACCGCCACACGAGCCAGACCCCGACGACGGCGAGCAGGGCGACCACGCCGGCCACGACGCGCGGCGCGGTGCGGGTCTGCGGCCGGGGCTGCTCGCCGCGCCACGCACCGACCCGCAGGATCGGCGCGCCGACGCCCGCCGTCCCCTCCGAGGGGGTCGGCGGCGGCAGCGGGCGCGTCGCGGTCAGCACGGTGTCACGCTACCTACTCGGTGTGACGAAAACGTACGCACGCCGTGGGGACCTCTCCCCGCTCCCGCACAGGCCGGCGCGACCGCCGCGCGGGCGGTGGCGTCATGGCCGCTAGGGGGCGTAGTGCCTCAGCGTGATGGTGTTGGAGAAGACAGACCGGACGTTGTGGTTCGCGGGGATGAACTGGACCTTCACGTAGGTCTTCCCCGAGCTCACGTTCGAGATCCCCAGGACATGACCGGGCACGCGGATCCGCCGCTGCCCGTCCTTCACCGTCCACGACCAGTTGATCCAGCAGCCGCTCCACTGCGTGTGGAGGTCGTGCGGGTCGCGCGACCAGACGCACAGCTTGCCCCGCTCCGGCAGGCCCGGCGTCCGGACTGTGACCGTCCCACCCACCGAGCGCGTCGACCAGTCGTTCGGCAGCGACGTGCGATCCATGCGGAAGGTGACGCGCGGTCGCGCCTGGGCGACCCTCTGGTACCAGACGCGCTCCGCCCTCGCGAACGTCGACGGCCCGACATACTTGACCACCATGCGGTGCTTCCCCGCGGAGGCACGCGTCGCCGGGACGTACAGGGACGCCTTCCCACGCGCGAGCGTGGCGGAACGCACCTTGTGGCCGTTCCACCACAGCTCGACCCGGCCGGTCGGCGTCGCGCCCGGCGACGACACCGCCACCGACACGCGGCGCGCCTTCCCATAGGTCCACGTCTTCGAGGTGGACACGGCGACGGACGTGGCCCTGGGACGGACGACGACCGCATACGTCCGGTCCGTCTGCCCGTACTCCCACGAGCCGTTGAACGTCACGACCATGCGCGCCTCGCCGAACGGGAGCCTGCTCGCCGGGAAACGCAGGGTCGCCCGCCCGTCCACCACGACGGCCGAGGCCAGGGTCTGAGTCTCGTCGCGCGTGACGAACACGCGTCCTTCGGGCGTCCCGAGCGGCGAAGTGACGCGGACCGGCACGACGACGTCCGACCCGTAACGCACCGCGGCCGGCCCCGAGACGGTCACGGTGACCGGCTTGCTCTTCGTGTCGACCGAGAACATCCAGGTCGCCACGAGGGACCCGGATGTCGTCGTGTGGCGGAGGTGCAGGTTCGCGCCGCCGCCCACCTCCGTGCCGTCGAGGGCGAACGTGCCTACCCCGTCGACCACCGGCACCGACCGCTCGACACCTCTGTCGAGGACGGCGGTCACGATGCCGTCCTGCGGCTGGTCCGTGCCGGTGAGGTCGAAGCGGAGCTCGTGCGCGTCGCCGTAGTACCAGGACGTCGCATCGAGGACCGGGCTCGCGGGCTCGGTGACCTCGAACGCGATCTCGTCGGCCGAGTGGTAGGGCCACTCCCGGGTCACCGGGTCGACGGACGCCGACGAGTCGACGTGCCGCACGGCGATGGCATGGTGGCCTGGCCCGAGGTAGACGCTGGGGACGACGATCGTGGCCTGACCGTCCGACAGGGGCACGCGCCTCAGGAACCCGGTCACGCCGTCCTCCAGCCACTGGACGTACCCGGTGCCCGGCACGCCGTCACGCGTCACGCTCACGTCGAGGGTGACGTCCTGTCCCACCCACCAGTGGTCCTCGGTCGTCGTGATGACGGTGGCGTCCTCCGAGGACGTGGTGACGGTGGGGTCGCCGACGACGTCGTCAGCCACCGCCGACGGGACCACCAGTCCGGTCGAGACCAGGGCCAGGGCCAGCAGCGCCCCGACAGCCGCCATCCGTCGCCGTGCACCTGCGCCCACGCGCACACCACCCCTCGTCGATATTGCGTGCAACATAGCGGCTGGTCAGCCACCGATCCAGGCCCGCCGAGGCGACCCCGCCGCCGGGGCGCGCGGGACGGGTCAGCGGGCGAGCGCCTCCGGCATGCCGGCGCCGACGAGAGCCGGGTCGTGCAGGTGACAGGCCACCCGACGGGCCTCCCCCGTGACCGGCGGGCCGAGCACCGGCCGCACGTCCCGGCACACGTCCATCGCGTGCGGGCAGCGCGGGGCGAACGGGCAGCCCGCGCCGAGCTGCTGCAGGTCTGGCGGTGCGCCCGGGATGCCGGTCAGCTCGCGGCGCGGCCCGTGCAGCGGGGGGAACGAGCCCAGCAGCCCGGCGGAGTAGGGGTGCCGCGGCCGCCGGTAGACCTCCTGCGCGGTGGCCTCCTCGACGATCTCCCCCGCGTACATGATCGCGATGCGGTCGGCGACCTCGACCAGCAGGGACACGTCGTGCGTGATGAGCACGACGGAGAACCCGAGCCGGTCGCGCAGCTCCATGATCTGCTCGAGGATCTGGCGCTGCATGACGACGTCCAGCGCCGTCGTCGGCTCGTCCATGAGGAGCACCTGCGGCTCGAGGGCGAGCGCCATCGCGATCATCACGCGCTGCCGCATGCCGCCGGAGAGCTGGTGCGGGTACGCCCGGAGACGGTCGGCGGAGATGCCGACCATCTCCAGCAGCTCTGCCGCGCGCGCCTCCAGGTCCCGCGCGGACAGCCCCGGGCGGTGGGCGCGGATGCCGTCGGTGAGCTGACGCCCGATCCGGAACACCGGGTTCAGGGAGCTCATCGCGCCCTGGAACACGATGGCGACGTCGCGCCAGCGCGCGGCCCGCAGCTGTGCGTCCGTGAGGCCGAGGACGTCGCTGCGGCGCCCGTCGCGGTCGGTGAGCCACACCTCCCCGCCGGTGATGAGGCCGGGCGGAGGCAGCAGCCGCGTCGCGGCGTACGCGAGGGTCGACTTGCCGCAGCCCGACTCCCCCGCCAGCCCCAGCACCTCGCCGCGGTGCAGCGTCAGGTCGACGCCGCGCAGCACGTGCGTGGGGTCCTCGCCGAAGCCGTAGTCCACGCGCAGGTCGCGGATCTCCAGCACGGGCTCGCTCATCGGTCCTCCCGGGAGGTCGGGGTGGGGGCGGCGGCCGGGCGTGCGGCCCGGACCACCGGGGTGAAGCCGACGCGCGGGCGGATGCCCCGCCGGCGCAGGGTGCGGGCGTGCATGCCGGTGCTGCGCAGGCGCGGGTTCACCAGCTCGTCGATGCCGAAGTTGATCAGCGTGAGCGCCATGCCGAGCAGCGCGATGCACAGCCCGGCGGGGACGAACCACCACCACGCGCCGCGCTGCAGCGCCAGGTTGTTCTGCGCCCAGAACAGGATGGTGCCCCAGTTCCACTCGCTCACCGGCGTGATGCCGATGAAGGCGAGCGTCACCTGGCTCAGGACCGCGAACGTCACCGTGCCCACGAAGCCGGCCGCGATGATCGCGGTGAGGTTGGGCAGCACCTCGGCCAGCACGATCCGCCAGGTGCGCTCGCCGCTGGCGCGCGCGGCCTCGACGAAGTCGCGCTTGCGCAGAGAGAGGGTCTGGGCGCGCAGCACCCGGGCTCCCCACGCCCACCCGGTGGCGCCGATGACGAGCGCCACCGTGAGGCCGCCGGCGCCGGGCAGCTGGGCCGCGATGATGATGATGAGCGGCAGCTGCGGGATGACGAGGAAGACGTTCGACAGCGCCGAGAGGCCCTCGTCGCCCAGGCCCCCCACGAAGCCGGCGGTGACGCCGACGACCACGCCGAGCGCCGTGGCGCTGAGCCCTGCGACGAGCCCGACGACGAGCACGCCGCGGGTGCCGACGATGATCTGCGACAGGATGTCCCGCCCCGTGTGGTCGGTGCCCAGCCAGTGCGCGCCGGACGGGGGCTGCAGCAGGGCGGTGCTCACCTGGTTCGGGTCGTAGGGCGCGATCCACGGGCCGACGACCGCGAGGATCCCGAAGAAGACGAGGATCACGATGCCGGCCAGCGCCTTGGAGTTGCGCAGGAACAGCAGCCGGGGGCGCCGCCCGGGGCGCGAGACTCCGGGGCCGACGTCGTCCGCCCCGGTCGGGGCCGCCACCTCGATCGCGGTGGTTCCGGTGGCCATGTCAGCCCTCCTGCCGGGTGCGGGGGTCGAGTGCCGCGTACGCCAGGTCGGCCACGAGGTTGGCGACCAGCACGGACAGCGTGATGACGAGGAAGCAGCCCTGCATCAGCGGGTAGTCGTGGGTGGAGACCGCCTGGTAGAGGGTGTAGCCGATGCCCTGGTAGCTGAACACCATCTCCATCACGAGCGTGCCGCCCACGACGAACCCGAGGGCGAGCGCGAAGCTCGACACCTGCGGCAGGACGGCGTTGCGTGCGGCGTACCCGACGACGACCGCCCGGGACGGCAGTCCCTTGGCGTGCGCCACGGTGACGAAGTCCTCGCTGGAGACGGTGACCATCATGTTGCGCATCCCGAGGATCCAGCCGGAGACCGACGACACGACGATGGTCAGGGCGGGCAGGGTGCCGTAGTAGATCACCGAGCCGACGAAGTCCCAGCTGAGCGACGGGACCATGCCGCGGTCGTAGCTGCCGTTGGACGGGAACCAGCCCAGGTTCACCGCGAAGACGGCGATGGCGATGAGGCCCAGCCAGAAGTACGGCACGGCCGAGAAGAACGTGGTGATCGGCAGCAGGGAGTCGGCCCAGGTGCCGCGGCGCCAGCCGATCCCGGTGCCCACGGCGGTGCCGAGGAAGAACGCGATGATCGTGGCGATGCCGACCAGCCCCACGGTCCAGGGCAGCGCCTGCACGACGATCTCGGACACGGGGGTCGGGAAGTGCGTGAAGCTCAGCCCCAGGTCGCCGTGCAGCAGCATCTGCCAGTAGTGCACGTACTGGTCCCACAGCGACATGTCCTGGTCGAGACCGAACAGCACCCGCAGCGACTCCTCCGCGTTGGAGTCGATGCGGCCCTGCATCCGCCCCATGAGGGCGGTGACCGGGTCGCCCGGCAGGAGGCGGGGCACGAAGAAGTTGATCGTGATCGCGGCCCAGGCGGTGAACAGGTAGAACAGCGCGCGGCGCAGCACGAACCTCATGCGTCCACCCCCGTCGTCGTCAGCGCCGGGGCGTCGTCCCGGTCGGAGTACCCCCAGCAGGCGGCCTGCCGCGGCTCGCCCGCCGGGCCGAGGCCGACGTCGAGCAGGGGCGGCGCCTCGGTGCGGCACAGGTCGGTGGCGAACGGGCAGCGCGGGTGGAACCGGCACCCGCTCGGCGGGGAGACGAGGCTGGGCGGCTCGCCGCGCGCCGCGCCCGCGGGCCGCTCGGCCAGGTCCTCGGGGTCGGGCGCGGACGCCAGGAGGAGCCGCGTGTAGGGGTGCTTCGGGTCCTGGGTGACCGACTCGCTGTCCCCCGACTCGACGATCCGCCCGGCGTACATGACGAGGGTGGTGTCGGCGAAGTACCGCGCCGACGCGATGTCGTGCGTGATGTAGAGGATCGCCAGGTGCAGGCGGTCGCGCAGGTCGGCGAGCAGGTTGAGGATCCCGAGCCGGATGGACACGTCGAGCATCGAGATGGGCTCGTCGGCCAGCAGCACCTCGGGGTCCGCGGCGAGCGCCCGCGCGATGGCGATGCGCTGCCGCTGCCCGCCGGAGAGCTCGTGCGGGTACTTGTCCACGTACCGTGCGGCGGGCGTGAGGTGCACGCGCTCGAGCAGCTCGCCGAGCGCGCGCTCCAGCTCCGGACCGCGCAGCCGGCCGCGGTGGATCCGCAGCGCGCGCGTGAGCGTGTACCGCACGGGGTGCACGGGGTTCAGGGACGCGAACGGGTCCTGGAAGATCATCTGGACGCGGTGGACGTAGCGCCGGAACGCGCGCCGCCCGCGGGCCTGCGCGTCCTCGCCGCCGAGCAGCAGCCGCCCGGCGGTGAGGGGCTGCAGCTGGGCGAGCAGCCGCGCCACGGTCGACTTGCCGGAGCCGGACTCGCCGACGAGGGCGACGACGCGGCCGCGGTGCAGCGTGAGGTCGACGCCGTCGACGGCGTGCACGACGGCGCCGCGGCGGGTGCCGCGACCGCCCTTGACCGGGTAGTGCTTCGTGATCCCGGCGGCCTCCAGCACGGGCGCCCCGGGATCGGGCTGGGGGGTCTCCCCCGGGGCGCCGGCGGGCGCCCCGGGGGAGGTGGTCTGCACGGGCATCAGGACGCGGGCTCCAGGTTCATGACGATCTGGGCGGCCTGGACCCCCGTCGGCTGCGGCTGGTTGTACGGGTCGTCCTCGGACGGCCAGCCCGTGTAGTTCAGCGAGGAGTACTGCGCGGTGGCGGGGCGCGACCAGATCGGGATGGCCGGGACCTGCTCGACGTACACCTTCTGGATGGTCTCCATCGCGGCGGCGCGGGTCGCGTCGTCGGTCGCCGCCGCGTAGTCGGCGAACGCCTTCGTGGCGTCGTCGTCCTGGAAGCGGCCGAAGTTCCACGTCGCGGCCTCGCCGAGCTTCTTGTACTGCGCGCCGTCGAACTGGTCGGCGTACATGTCCCACGGCGTCGCGCCCCCGTCGGTCCAGTGCAGGGTGGCCTGGAAGTCGCCCGGCGGGATGACGTCGGCGAACCAGCCGTCCTGGTTGACGGGGTTGACGGTGGCGTCGACGCCGAGCTTGGCGGCGGCGTTCTTGATGAGGTCGAGCGCGGTGAGGTAGTCGTTCCAGCCCGCCGGGTTGGTGAGCTCGAAGGTGACCTTCTCGCCGTCGGGGTCGACGAGCTTGTCGCCCTCCCAGGTGTAGCCGGCGTCGGTGAGCAGCGCCTTGGCGCCGTCGACGTCGACGGCCAGGTCGGTGTCCGCGTAGGCGTCGGTGAGGAACTCCTCGCCGGCGGGCAGCGGCAGGCCGGTGGCGTTGGTCAGGGGCGGGTTGACGCCGGACGTCGCGACGTCCACGAGCTCCTGGCGGTCGATCACCATGTTGAGCGCCTTGCGGAACGCGACGTCGTCGAACGGCTTCTTCTCGGTGTTGAGGAAGAGGGCGTCGATGCCGAGGCCCGCGGCGGCGTACTGGTGGTAGTGCTCCGGGTCCTGGGCGATGTAGACGTTCTCGTAGTCGGCGATGAACGTCCAGCCCCACTGGGCCTCGCCGGTGGTGAGCGCCGTGGTGAGCGCGTTGTTGTCGTTGTACGACGAGTACCGGATCTCCGGGACCTTGGGCTGGCCGCCCCAGTAGTCGTCGCGGGCGACGACGGTCGCCGCCTGCGGCGTCCACGACTTCAGCGTGTACGGCCCGGTGCCGACGGGCTCGGTGTTGGTGTAGGTCGTCGGGTCCTTGACGTCCTTCCACAGGTGCTCGGGCACCATGAGCAGGTCGTACAGCTTGGACTGGTTGACGTACTGCGGCGCGGTGAACGACACGGTCACGGTGGACCCGTCGGTCTCGACCTTGTCGTACGGCAGGGCGGCGGCGTTGAGGCCGTCGTTGTCGATGCGCAGCTGGATGGAGAACGCGACGTCCTTCGCGGTGAAGTCCTCGCCGTCGGACCACGTCACGCCCGACCGGGGCGTGATGACGGCCTGCGTGTAGTCCTTGTTCCACTCGATCTTCTCGGCCAGCCAGGGCTTCGGCTCCTCGGACGGCTTGGCCTGGTTGCGCATCATGAGGGGCTCGTAGATGACGAACGCGTAGCCGAGCGAGAGCGCGGACGAGCCGGTGGCGAACGGCGACTGGTTCTCCGTCTGCACGCCGTTGGGCATGCCGACCGTCAGGGTCTCGGTGCCGACCCCGTCCGCCGAGGCGGACGGACCGCCGTCGCCGGTGCCGCCGCCGCCACAGGCTGCGGCCAGCAGGGCGACGACCGCCGCGCTCACGACCGCCGTGCTGAGCTTGCGGATTCTCACGGTGTGCCTCCTTGCACGTGCCCCGCCGACGGCGGGGCGGTTGGGGTGGGTGGTCAGTGCTGGCTGTCGGGCTCGGCGTGGGGACCGGTACGGGGGCCGGTGCCGGGATCGACCACGAGGTCGACGTCGAGCCGCGGGTCGCGCACCGACCGGCTCACGACGAGCCGGTAGGTGCCGGGCGGGGTGGTCCAGCCGCCGGCGGCGGCGTCCCACGTCTGGAGGGCGCGGCGGGGCACGCGCACGTCGGTGGTGGCGCGCTCGCCGGGTGCGGCGTCGGCGACGGCGAAGCCGCCGAGCCAGCGCACGGGGCGGGCCGGGTCGGTCGCGGCGGTGCCGGCGGGCGGCACGACGTAGACCTGCACGACCTCGCGGCCCGGGCGATCGCCCGTGTTCCTCACGGTCACGCGCACGACGACGTCGTCGGCGGCGCCGCCGGGCAGCACGGCCGCGGACTCGTGCTCCCACGTGGTCCAGCCGAGGCCGTGCCCGAGCGGGGCGGCGGGCGCGGGCCCTCCGGCCGTGTCGAGCCGGCGCTCCCAGGCGCGGTAGCCGACGTCGAGCCCCTCGGCGTAGTCGACGACGCCGTCGACGGGGACGGCGTCCGGGACGGGGACGTCCTCGGCCCGTGCGGGCAGCGTCCACGGCAGGCGCCCGGACGGCTCGGTGATCCCGGTGAGCACGTCGGCGAGGCCGGTGCCGGCCTCCTGGCCGGGGAGCCACGCCCACAGGACGGCCGGGGCGTCGTCGTACCAGGGCAGCAGCACGGGCGCGCCGGCGTTGACGACCACCACGGTGCGCGGGTTGGCGGCGAGGACACGTCGCACCAGCTCGTCCTGGGTGCCGGGCAGCGCCAGGTCGGCGCGGTCGTAGCCCTCGGACTCGACCTCGGGCGTGGTGCCCACGACGACTACGGCGACGTCCGCCGCGCGGGCGGCGTCGGCGGCCGCCGCGAGCTCGTCGTCGGCGGACGGGCCGGGCAGCCGGTGCACCAGCGCGCCGCGTACGAACCGGTCGTAGCCCACCGGGTGCACCACCTGCAGGTCTGCCTGGAGCAGGGCGCCGTCCTCACCGCCCTCGACGTCGACGGTCGCCGCGACGGGGTGGTTGTGCGCGGAGGCGAGGATGACGTCCTCGCGCGCCAGCGCGTCGCCGGCGGAGGCGAGGCGCCCGTCCACGAGGACCCGGTGGACACCGACGGTCCCCACCCCGAGCTCGTGCGTGCCGGGCTCGTCCGTGCGCACCCGCGCGGTGAGGCGCAGCGTCACGTCGTCGGGGCCGACGTCGGCGCACCAGCCGTCCCACGTCGTGCGGGTCTCGGTGCGGCGCACCGTCCCCTCGGCGTCCAGCAGCTCCACCCGCAGCCCGGGGGCGCCGGTGACCGGGTCGGTGCAGCGTGCCAGGTCCAGCGCGGGCGGGTTGCGCAGCACCCGGGACCCGGCGACCACGTCCACGACGGAGCCCGCCGGCAAGGCGTCGCGCAGCGCGTCCGCCGGGTAGGTGAGGCGGTCGGGCACGACGAACGACGAGCCCCCGCCCTGGAAGAACGGCTCGACGGCGTGCGCGCCGAGCAGCGCGACGCGCACGGGGTTGGCCCCGCCGGCCGCCGGGTCGACCAGCGGCACCAGCCTGGCGTCGTCCTTGAGCACGACGACGGAGCGCGCGACGAGCTCGCGCAGCAGCGGCACCGCGTCCACGGGGGCGTGGTCCGCGGGCTGCGCGTCGTCGCCGGGCAGCCGGAGCCGGCCCACCCGGTGCGCGAGGCGCAGGACGCGGCGGACCTTGTCGTCGAGGTCGGCGGGGTCGACGGCTCCGGAGCACACCGCGTCCAGCAGCCCGTCGCCCCACGGGCCGTCCGGCCCGGGCATCTGGAGGTCGAGGCCGCCGCGGACGGCGGGGGCCACCGACTGCGTGGCCACCCAGTCGCTCACGACCAGCCCGTCGAAACCCCACTCCTCCTTGAGCACGCCGGTGAGCAGCGGACGGTGCTCGAGGGCGGGCGCCGCCACGCGGCCGTCGTCGACGCCGCTGTACGCGCCCATGACGCTCCAGGCCCCGGCACGCACGAGCCGCTCGAAGGGCGCGAGGTAGACCTCGCGCAGGGCGCGCTCGTCCACCCGGGCGACGTAGCGGGTGCGATCGGTCTCGGAGTCGTTGGCCACGTAGTGCTTGACGCACATGCCGACCCCGCGCTCCTGCGCGGCGGTCACCAGGGCCACGGCGACCTCGGCGGTGAGGTGCGGGTCCTCGGAGTAGCACTCGAAGTGCCGCCCGCCCACGGGCGTGCGCTGCAGGTTCACCTGGGGCGCCAGGACCATGTCCACCCCGTGCCGGCGGGCCTCCGCCGCGAACAGCGCACCCGCGCGGCGGGCGAGCGTGACGTCCCACGTCGCCGCGAGCGCCGACGGCGCGGGCAGCATCGCGGAGGTGCCGCCGTGGTGGGGGTCGCGGACGCCGACGGGGCCGTCGGACATGACGACGGGCTCGAGGCCGAGACGCTCGACCGGGGTGGTGGTCCACAGGGAGGCGCCGACGACGAGGGCGACCTTCTCCTCGAGGTCCAGGCGGTCGACCAGCGCGTCGATCGTCGCTGCCGACGGCTCGGGGATCGAGGTGTCGCCGCGTCGCGTGCCGGCGCCGCTGGGGGCGACGACCCGCGCGGCGGCGGCGGTGCTGGTGGTGGCGGTCTGCGATGACACGCGGTGGTACTCCCTCGTCCCGGTCGGCGTCGACTGGCGCCAGTGAACCACAGTTACTGACAGGTAAGTAAGTAGAGCAAGGTCACAGTATGGTGACGCCATGGCAGACGGCAGCGCGCCCCGGCGGACCCGCCCCTCGAAGGCCGAGCGGCGCGAGGAGATCCTCGGCGCGGCGACGCGCGTGTTCGGCTCGAAGGGCTACCACGCGGGCTCGCTCGTGGACGTGGCCGAGCAGGTGGGCATCACCCACGCCGGGGTGCTGCACCACTTCGGCAGCAAGGACAAGCTGCTCTGGGCGGTGCTCGAGTACCGCGACCGAGTGGACGTGGAGCACCTCGAGGGCAAGCACATCCCCGGCGGCCTCGACCTGTTCCGTCACCTCATGACCACGGCGCGGATCAACACCGACCGGCGCGGCATCGTGCAGGCCTACTCCGTGCTGACCGGCGAGTCCGTGACCGACGGCCACCCCGCTGCGGCCTGGGTGACCGAGCGGTTCGCGGTGCTGCGCGGCGAGATCACCCGGGCCCTGCTGCAGGTGGCGCGGGAGCGGGGCGTCGAGCTGGACGAGGCCCGCGCGCGGCGGGCCGCCAGCGCCGTCATCGGCGTCATGGACGGGTTGCAGGTGCAGTGGCTGCTCGCGCCGGACGCGGTCGACCTCGCGGAGGAGACCGCCTTCGCGATCGAGGCGATCCTCGCGGCCGCGCTCGCCGCCCCCGGCGGGCGCCCCGTCGTCGACTGACGCGCGGCATCGCCCCGGGCGGTGCCACACTGGGCGGTCGTGCGCACGATCCCGTGGCACCGACCCGTGTCGGTGTCCGCCTCCCCCGCCAGCCTCCGCCGCCGCCCCGCCCAGGTGGTCACCCTCGCGTTCCTCGCCACGATCGGCGCCGGGACCGCCCTCCTGAGCCTCCCCGTCAGCGCGACGGGTCGCAGCGCCGGGTTCGTCGAGGCCCTGTTCACCGCGACGTCCGCGACCTGCGTGACGGGCCTCGCCGTCGTCGACACCGAGCATTTCTGGACCCCGTTCGGGCAGGCCGTGATCCTGCTGCTCATCCAGGTGGGCGGCTTCGGCGTCATGACGCTCGCCTCCCTGCTCGGCCTGCTCCTGACGCGGCACCTCGGGCTGAGCACCCGGCTCGTGGCCACCGAGTCCACGCGCTCCGTCGGGATGGGCGACGTGCGGCGGGTGCTCCTCGGCGTGCTGCGGTTCACCGTCGTCAGCGAGCTCGTCGTGGGCACCGTCCTGGCGGCCAGGTTCGCCACCGCCTACGACGAGCCCCTCGGGCACGCGGTCTGGTCGGGGCTGTTCCACGCCGTGTCAGCCTTCAACAACGCCGGGTTCTCGATCTACAGCGAGAACCTCATGCCGTTCGTGGCCGACCCGTGGGTGTGCCTGCCGATCTGTGCCGCGATCATCGTGGGCGGTCTCGGCTTCCCGGTGCTCCTGGAGCTGTGGCGGCTGCACCGCACCCGCCGCACGCACGACGGGCCGACGGACCTGCGGCGCCTGTCGCGCTGGAGCGTGCACACCCGCCTCACGCTGCTGATGACAGCGGTGCTGCTCGTGGTGGGCACCGGGTTCTTCCTCGCCGCGGAGTGGGGCAACCCCGGCACGTTCGGCCCGCTCGACCCGGCCGCGAAGGTGCTGGCGGCGTTCACGCAGGCGGTCATGCCCCGCACCGCCGGCTTCAACTCGGTGGACCTGTCGCAGGCCAACAACGGCACCTGGTTCTTCACCGACATGCTGATGTTCGTCGGTGCCGGGTCGGGCGGCACGGCAGGCGGCATCAAGGTCACGACCTTCGCCGTCCTCGCCGTCGCCATCTGGTCCGAGCTGCGGGGCGACCCCGACGCCACCCTCTTCGACCGCCGGCTCGCGCCCGGCACGCAGCGGCAGGCCCTCGCCGTGGCGCTCATCGGGGTGGCGGCCGTCGTCCTGCCGACCCTGGCCATCACGCTGTCCACCAGCAGCTTCACGCTCGACCAGGTCCTCTACGAGGTGGTGTCCGCCTTCAGCACCACGGGCCTGTCGACGGGGATCACCGCGGACATGCAGGCCTGGCACCAGCTGGTCCTCGTGGCCCTGATGTTCCTGGGCCGGCTCGGACCCATCACCCTCGGCACCGGCCTCGCGATGCGCGACCGGCAGCGGCTGTACCGGCGCCCCCGGGCGGCCGTCGTCATCGGCTGACGGTCATCGGCTGACGGTCATCGGCTGACACCCGGGCGGGCGCGCTCCGCTCCGCGAGGCTCTCAGCCCCGCGGAGCGGTCGGCGCCGCCCGGTGGTCGGCCCTGCCGGTGGTCAGCAGTGCGCGCCCGCGTAGGTGGCGACGGACTGGGCGGCATCCTGGAAGTCCGAGCCGGTCATCGCGGTCATCGCGTCGTTGACCTGGGACAGCGCGTCGGCGTCCGTCGGGTCCTGCACCGCGGCGCCGATGCCGTCGGTCGCAGTGCGGAACGAGGTCGTGAGGGTCGCCCAGTCGTCGGCGATCTCGGCGGGCGGCTCGCTGACGTCCTCGAGCGTGGTCGTGAGGTCCTCGAGCTTGTCGAGCGTGGGCTGCAGGTCGGACGGGTCGACGTCGCTCATGGCGGACGAGGCGTCCGTGAGGGCGGCGAACGCCGAGCAGACGTCGCCGTCGCCGGCCGCCGCCTCCTCCTGCGGGGCCTCCTCCTGCGGGGTCTCCTCGGTGGCGCCCTCCGGGGTCGCCTGCTCCCCGGCGGTGGCGCTGCCGCCGTCGTCCGCGGAGCCCTCCTCGCCCCCACCGCTGCACGCGGCGAGGCCGAGGGCGATCAGGGCGCTGGCAGCCACGGCGGTGGCACGGGTCATGGCACGGGTCATGGTCTGTCGGTTGCGCATGGACCCATGGTGACGGACCCGCGCCGCCCGCGGGTACCCCGCGCGTGGGGAGAGCTCCCCACCGGCCCGTCCCCGGGCCGCAGGGCCCGGACGGTTCAGCCTGCCGGGCGCAGGAAGCCGTCGCGCACCAGGCCGCGGACGGCGGGCAGCAGCTCGGCCCGCAGGTCGTCCACGGGGACGTCGAGCAGCGCCCCCAGCGCGCCGACGATCTGACCGACGGCGAGCTCGCCGTCGCACACCCCGACGAACGCCGCGAGGCCCGTCGACGCGTGCACGCCACGGCCCAGCCCGTCGCCCTGGCGGACCACGACGACGTTCGGGTCGGCCTGGCCGGGCGTGTGGAACCGCTCCTCGGAGACGTCGTCCGCGACCACGAGGTGCGCCTGCGCGAGCGCGGCGTCGTCGCGTGCGGCGAGCCAGTCGTGCGCCGCCAGCGAGGCCGCGACGTGCGCGCCGAGGGGCTGGTGCACCGAGCCGGTGTGCTCCTCCAGGCGACGCAGCGTCGGGCGCCCGCCGTCGACGGGCCGGCGCAGCGTGACGATGCCGAACCCGACGGCCTCGACGTCACGGCCGGCGAAGTCGTCCAGCCACGCCCCGTACGCGGCCGCCCAGGCGGCCGGCTCGCGCTCGGCCGTCGTGCCGCCGTCGCGGATCCACGTCTCGGCGTACTCGGCCGGGTCGAGCACCTCGCGCTGGATCACCCAGCCGTCCAGGCCGGAGGCGTCGAGCCACTCACCGACGCGCTCCGACCACGGCTCGCCGCGACGGTGCTCCCAGTTGCCCAGCAGCTGCGCCACACCGCCCGGGGCGAGCACCTGCCCGACGTCCCGCACGAGGTCGCGCACCAGGTCGTCGCCCGACCGGCCCCCGTCGCGGTACTCGTAGTCGCCCAGCGCCGCGGCCACCGCCCGGCCGGCCGCGCCCGCGTGCGGCGTGATGACGAACGGCGGGTTCGACACGACGAGGTCGAAGCGGTCGCCGGCCACCGGCTCCAGCATCGACCCGTGCCGCAGCTCGACCGCCGCGGCGGGGCCCGTCGTCGGCGCGTTGAGCGCGAGGTTGAAGCGCGCGAAGTTGAGGGCGCGGCGCGAGAGGTCCGTGCCGACCACCGCGCGGGCGTGCCGCGCGGCGTGCAGGGCCTGGATGCCGCAGCCCGTGCCGAGGTCGAGCACCCGACCGACCGGCGTCCGGGCCGTGACCTGCGCCAGCGTCGTGGACGCCCCGCCGGCGCCGAGCACGTGGTCCGTCGCGAGGCGGCCGCCCGTGGCGAGCTCGGCGAGGTCGCTCGAGAGCCACCACGACGCCTCGCCCGCGGCGTCGACGGCGGCGTACGGGCGCAGGTCGACGACGGCGCGCACGGCGTCGTCGTCACCCTCGCCGGCAGCGGTCACGAGCCCGAGACGCACGGCTCCCGAGGTCCCGAGGCCGGGCAGCGCGCGGTCCAGCTCGCCGCGCGACACGTCGTCGCCGAGCAGGAACAGCCGGGCGAGGGCCGCCCGCGGTGCACGGGCGGGCGTCACCGACCGCGCGAGGGCGCGCCGGGCCGGCACGGTCTGCTCGCGGTGCAGCGCCGCCGACGCGACCTCGCCGAGCGCCTCCTCGACGCCGTCCACCGTGTAGCCGGCGGACTCGAGGTCGGCCCGCAGGGCACCCACCAGCGGGGCGGCGTCCTCCGTCGCGCCGGGCACAGGGGTCGAGGCGCCCGCGGCCGCGCTCATCGGGCGGCGCACGACGTCGAGAGGTACTGCGTGATGTCCTTCGCGGCCGAGGTCGCCTCCGCGGTGTCGTCCGCGGTGATCGCGCCGGCCATCGCGGAGCTCACCGCGTTCGCGTCGTCCTCGTCGACGTCCTCGAACGCCGACACCGCGCTGCCCAGGTAGTCGGCCATGGTGCCCCACGCCGTCGCGACGTCCTCCGTCGGCTCCGCCTTCTCCATCGCACGGTCCGCCGTCCGGAAGCTCTGCACCAGCGCACGCGGGTGGTCGGGGCTGAGGTCGACGAGCGCCCGGTTCGTGGTCGACCAGGCCTGCTGCAGCGCGGTGCACCGTTCGGCGTCGACCGCCGCCGCGTCGTCCTTCGCGCCACCCGTCGGGCTCGGGGACGTGCGAGCCGACCCCGACCCCTCGCCCTCCATGCCCATGCTCAGGTCGGCGGGGATCGACACCGCCGGGGCCGGGGCCGCAGCGGGCTCCGCACCGTCGCCGCCCGCCTGCCCGCACGCCGCCAGCGCGGCGCCGGTCACGAGCATCCCCGCGACGACGATCGAGAGCTGACGTGGCTGGAGGCGGGCGCGGCGCATCCACCTATGGTGAACCACCGTCGGCGCGCGCGGAAATTCCCGCAGGCCCCGCGCCGTCGGGCCCGCTGCCCGGGGTCAGCCGGCGCCCTCGTCCGCCGTCCCCGCCCCGCAGTCGTCCTTGAGGAACGTCGTGATGCGGTCGGAGGCCTGCGTCATCGCGTCCGTGTCCAGCGTCGCGATCGCCGAGGCCACCGCCGCTGCCACGTCGTCCTCGTCGGCGCTCTCGACGGCGTCCGCGACCGTCCCGACGTAGGTCGTCACGGTCCGCCAGTCCTCCGCGACGGCGTCCGGAGGGCGCACGTCCGCGAGCGCGTCGCGCGCGCCCACGAACCCGTGCCGCAGCGACTCCGGGTCGTCCACCGTCATCCCGACCTGCAGGCTCGCCGACCGCGACCACGCGGCCTGCACCACGCCGCAGGCGTCGGCGGGACCGTCGGGCAGCGCGTCGCCGCCGGAACCCGGCACGAGGCCCGTCGCGAATCCGGCACCCAGCCCGGCGAGCAGCGCCACGGCGCCGGCGGCCGCGAGCGACGAGCGCCGGCGCCACGGGCCCGGCACCGGTCGCGACCAGGCGCGCGGCAGCCCTCGCGCTCGTGTCCGGCTGGCCTTCATGGTCGCGAAGGGTACCGCTGGAGGCCGCCCGGGCGGTATGTCGCCCCAGGTGGGAGGGCGCCGCTTGACCGGCGGCTGGCGTTCGGCCAGATTACGCGCGTGACCTCTACCACGCCCGGCCTCTGGGTGCATCCCGAGAACGATCCTCGAGCGACAGGCGTCGACCCTGTCGGCGAGAAGGAGACGCTCTGGGAGTACCTCTGCCGGTACCGCATGACGCTGGTCATGAAGTGCGAGGGTCTCGACGCGGGCCAGCTCGCGCGCCGCTCCGTCCCGCCGTCGTCCCTGTCGCTGCTCGGCCTGGTGCGGCACCTCGCGAACGTCGAGCACCACTGGTTCCGCCGCGTGCTGCAGGGCACCTCCGACCGGGGCCCGTTCGAGCTCCCGGGCTACCCCGACGTCGACTTCGACGGCGCCCTCCCCGACGCCACCTGCGTCGACGAGGCCTGGGACGCCTGGCACCGCGCCGTCGAGGTCGCCGACGACTGGTTCGCCGGCGAGGACATGAGCCGCGAGGTGCCGTACGACGGCGGCACCGTCGAGGCGCGCGACGTGCTGCTCCACGTGCTGGAGGAGTACGCCCGCCACATGGGCCACGTCGACCTGCTGCGCGAGTGCATCGACGGGCGCACGGGCCTCTAGCCAGGACCGCGCGGTGCCGGGCCGTCGCGCCGTCCGGCCGCGTAGCGTGCCACCATGCGGAGCTTCCTCAGCGGCGTCCTCGTCGCGCTGACCGTCCTGGCGGCGATGGTGACCGTCCCGGCCCGGTACGTGGAGGGCACGCTCCTTGACACCGACGCCTACGTGGCCGCGACCGCGCCGCTGGCGGACGACGTCACCACGCAGGACGCCGTCGCCGAGGCGCTGACCGACACCGTGGCCGGCGGGATCGACTCGGGCCTCCTCGCCGGGGCGCTGCGGCCCGTCATCGGTGAGGTGGCCGACGTCTTCGTGCGGTCGGACGCGTTCGCGCCCGCGTGGGAGGAGGCGAGCCGGCAGGGGCACGCCGCCACGGTGGCGGTGCTGCGCGAGGACAGCGACGTGGTCGACGCCGCCGACGGCGTGGTGACGCTGCCGCTGGACCCGTTCCTGGAGTCCGTCGGCCAGGCGCTGCGCGACCGCGGCCTCCCCGTCCCGGAGGGCTTCGCGACGACGGGCGCGGACGTCGTCCTCTACTCCTCGGACGACCTGTCGACCGCGCAGTCCGTGGTCGCCACGCTCGACCGGTGGACGCCGTGGGCGCTGCCGGCGACCGTCCTCCTCGCCGTGCTGGCCGCCGTCGTCGCCCGTCCGCGCCGCCACCTGCGGACGCTCGCCGTCACGGGCGGCCTGGTCGCCGCGGCGATGCTGCTGCTCCTGGTCCTGCTCCCGGAGGCGGCGCAGACGGTGGTCGCGGGCCTGGACGTGAGCTCGTCGGGCCGCGAGGCGGTGGACGACATCGTCGACGCGCTCCTCGTGCCGCTGCGGAGCCAGCTGTGGTGGGCGTGCGGGATCGCGGCGGCCGTGTGCGTCGGCTCGGCCGTCACCGCCGGCGTGCTGCGGAGAAATCGCTTGCCCCGGCCCGCGCCCGACGGTCGGATGAGCGCATGAGCGACACCACGCAGAGGCAGTCCCCCGACATGTGGGTGGACCCCGAGGACGACCCCCGCGAGCAGTGGGCGCACCCGGTGGGCGAGCTGGAGACCCACTGGTCCTACCTCAAGATGTACCGGCACACGATCGTCATGAAGTGCGACGGGCTGGACGCCGAACAGCTCGCCCGTCGCGCCGTGCCGCCGTCCACCCTGTCGCTGCTCGGCCTGGTGCGACACCTGGCGAAGGTCGAGCACGCGTGGTTCTGCCGCGTCCTGCAGGGCGAGGCCCACCTGCCGTCGCTGTACGACTGCGACGAGGTCCCGGACACCGACTTCGACGGCGCCGTCGCCGACCCCGCCGTCGTCGACGAGGCGTGGACCACGTGGCGGCGCGAGACGGCGCACGCCGACGCCTGGCTCGCCACCCAGACCGACGCCGACATGGGCCGCACCGTCGAGCGCCGGGGCGAGCTGCTGCCCGTCCGTGACGTCCTGGAGCACCTGGTGGAGGAGTACGCGCGCCACGCAGGCCACGCCGACCTCCTGCGCGAGTGCATCGACGGCCGCACCGGCCAGTAGCCACCCGCCGAGGCAGTCCAGAGCACCGCGAGGTAGTTCCAAGCACCGCGAGGTAGTTCCAAGCACCGCGAGGTAGTTCCGAGCACCGCGAGGTAGTCGAAGAAACCGCGAGGTAGTCGAGGAACCCGCGAGGTAGCCAACTACCTCGCGGTTCCCTCAACTACCTCGCGAGAACCCGGACTACCTCGCGGTGCTTTGAACTACCTCGCGGTTCGGTGAACTACCTCGCCGGGACCTGAACTACCTCGCGGTTTCTTCGACTACCTCGCGGGGACGCTCGCGGTCTCGTCGGCCTGCTCGCGGTCGACGCGGGCGGCGCGCAGGCGGGACATGATGACCGCCCCGAAGGCGACGGCCGCCGCGACCAGGGCGATGACGATGCGCACCACCTGGTTCGCGTCCGCGGGCACGCTCAGCATCACCACGGCCGGCGCGATGAGCACGGACACCAGGTTCATCACCTTGATGAGCGGGTTGATCGCGGGGCCGGCGGTGTCCTTGAACGGGTCGCCGACGGTGTCGCCGATGACGGTGGCGTCGTGCGCCTCGGAGCCCTTGCCGCCGTACGCGCCGTCCTCGACGATCTTCTTCGCGTTGTCCCACGCGCCGCCGGAGTTCGCGAGGAACACGGCCATCAGCACGCCGGCGCCGATCGCGCCGGCGAGGAAGCCGGCGAGCGGGCCGACGCCGAGGCCGAAGCCCACGGCGATCGGTGCGAACGCGGCCAGCAGGCCGGGCGTGGCGAGCTCGCGCAGCGAGTCGCGGGTGCAGATGTCGACGACGCGGCCGTACTCGGGCCGCTCCTCGTACGTCATGATCCCCGGGTGCTCGCGGAACTGGCGGCGCACCTCGAAGACGATCGCGCCGGCGGCGCGGGTCACGGCGTCGATCGCGAGGCCCGAGAATAGGAACACGGTCGCGGCACCGAGGATCACCCCGACGAGCGTGACGGGCGAGACGATCTCGAAGCTGAGCATCGCGGGCACCAGCCCGGCGCCCACCTCCTTCACGTCCCCCAGCGCGCCGGACACGGCGTCGGCGTACGAGCCGAACAGCGCCGTCGCGGCGAGGACGGCCGTCGCGATCGCGATGCCCTTGGTGATGGCCTTCGTGGTGTTCCCGACGGCGTCGAGGTCGGTGAGGATCTGCGCGGCCTCCTCGTCGACGTCGCCCGACATCTCGGCGATGCCCTGCGCGTTGTCGCTCACGGGGCCGAAGGTGTCCATCGCGACGATGACGCCGACCGTGGTGAGCAGGCCGCAGCCGGCGAGCGCCACGAGGAAGAGCGACAGCCAGATCGAGCCCCCGGCGAGGAGGAAGGTGCCGCAGATCGCGGCGGCGATGACGCCGGCGGTGTAGACGGCGGACTCGAAGCCGACCCCGATGCCCGACAGCACGACGGTGGCCGCGCCCGTACGGGACGTCGCCGCGACGTGCAGCGTGGGCTTCGACGTCGTGCCGGTGAAGTACCCGGTGATCCACAGGATGACGCCGGCGAGCACGACGCCGATGACGACGGCGAGCGAGGCGACGACGCGCGGGTCGGCGGTGACGTCGCCGATGTCCGCGGTGCCGGCGAGCTCGGCGAACGACGACGGCAGGTAGACGAAGGCGGCGACGGCGGCCAGCAGTGCACCGACGACGGCGGACAGGTAGAAGCCGCGGTTGATCGCCTTCAGCCCGTTCTCGCTGCCGCGCACGCGGGTCACGAGCACGCCGAGGAGGGCCACGAAGGCACCGATGGCGGTGACGATCAGGGGGAAGACGAGACCCTGCTCGCCCATCACGGCGCGGCCCAGGATGAGCGCCGCGACGAGGGTGACGGCGTACGACTCGAAGAGGTCGGCGGCCATGCCCGCGCAGTCGCCCACGTTGTCGCCCACGTTGTCGGCGATGGTCGCGGCGTTGCGGGGGTCGTCCTCGGGGATGTGCTGCTCGACCTTGCCGACGAGGTCGGCGCCGACGTCGGCCGCCTTGGTGAAGATGCCGCCGCCCACGCGCATGAACATCGCGAGCAGCGCGGCCCCGAAGCCGAAGCCCTCGAGCACGGCCGGCGCGTCGGTGCGGTACACGAGGACGACGAGCGCGGCGCCCAGCAGGCCGAGGCCCACGACGGACATGCCCACGACGCCGCCGGTGCGGAACGCGATCCGCGCCCCCTCCGCCCGCCCGTCCGGCCGGGTCGCGGCCGAGGCGACGCGCACGTTGGCGCGCACGGCGAGCCACATGCCCAGGTAGCCGATCGCCGCGGAGAACCCGGCGCCGACGAGGAACGCGATCGACCGGCCCACCCGGACCCCGCCGTCCCCCGGCAGCAGGAACAGCAGCGCGAACACCACGACCGCGAACAGGGCGAGCGTGCGGAACTGGCGGTTGAGGTAGGCCGAGGCCCCCTCCTGCACGCCTCGCCCGATCTCCTGCATGGCGGGCGTCCCCTCGGGCGCGGCGAGCACCTGCCGTCGCAACGCGGCGGCGCAGCCGAGCGCGGCCAGCCCGATCACCCCGATCACGGCGACGATCGCGATGCTGCTGGATCCGAACGTGAGCATCCGTCCTCCTTGACGTGCTTCCCCTCCGCCCGGCGAGACGGCGCGACCGCCCGTCGGGAAGGTCCCGCCGTCGCCGTTGACGGCGGGATGCGGGGAGTCTACCCACATGTGACGGCCGTCACGAACCGCATGGCATCCTGACCCAACGGTCCGCGCCACCCGAGCGTCTGAAGGGGTGAGGACGGCACGGGAGGGGACCATGAGCCGCTGGGAGGACGAGCTCGCGGAGCTCGCACGGGCACGAGGACGGGCCCTGGTGGGCTACGCGTACGTGCTGTGCGGGGACCAGCGGCTCGCGGAGGACCTGGTGCAGGACGCACTGGTCAAGGTGTTCGCGCGGCTGCGCCGGGGCGCCGCGGACCGGCCAGGGGTGCACGCCCTGGACGAGGGCAGGACGAGCGAGGCGTACGTGCGCCGCGCGATCCTCACCCTCTTCCTCGACGAGCACCGCCGCCGCAAGCGCTGGTCGTCCGCACGCCACCTGGTGGCGACCGACGACCGGGTCCGCGGCGCGGCGTCGGGCGCGACGGCGCGGGCCGACGTCGCCGCCGCGCTGGGGAGGCTGACGCCGCGCGAACGGGCGTGCGTCGTCCTGCGCTACCTCGAGGACCTCACCGTGCCGCAGGTGGCCGAGGCGCTCGGCCTCGCACAGGGCACGGTCAAGCGCTATCTGTCCGACGCGACGGCGACCCTGCGCGACGTGCTGCGGGTCGACGCCGAGGACGGCGCCACGGTGACGGGCATGACGACGGGGCGGAGGGCAGGACGATGACCGGGAACCACGCACGGGACGACTGGGCCGACGGCCGCACCGACGAGGCGCTGCGGCGCGGGCTGGACGCGCTCGCGGGGGCGGGTTCCGCGGCGCCGGGCCTGGACGGCGTGCTCGACGACATGCTCGGTACGGTGCGCCGCCGCGTCCGCCGCCGTCGCACCGTCAAGCAGGCCGGGATCGGGGCGACGACGCTCGCCGTCGCCGCCGGGCTCGTGCTGGGCGGCGCCGCGCTGCTGCCCGACTCCCCGCAGCCGGCGCCCGGGCCCGCGACCACCCCGACGCCGTCGAACTCGCCGTCGTCGCCCGACGGATCGGCCCGCGACGCGCAGCGCAAGCCCGGGGCGCGCGCCGTCGACACCATCCAGCCCGGGCACCAGCCGAGCTGGCTCGAGGGGACGGACCTGTCGTGCGGCATGGCCGAGCGGGACGTCCCCCGCAGCCCGTCGGGCTACCGTCTCGTCGTCGACGCCGAGACGATGTCGCTCGGCGGGTCCGTGGTGGACGGCGACGGCGCCACGATCACGCTGCCGACCCTGGTCACGCGAGCGGAGGGCACCCCGGCGGACACCGTGCTCCTCGGGCCGAGCCTGATGTGGGTGCAGGACGGGCGCGTCGTCGACCTGGGGATCAACCGTACGGAGGAGCCGGTCACCCTCCGGCCCGGGGACACCTCGCGGGATGCCGAGGACTACGCGACGTCGTCCTGCGCCCCGGACGGGGTCGCGGAGGGCACCACGGCCTACCCGCACCGGCTGCCCGACGGCGACTACCACGTGCGGGCCTTCGCAGTGCTGTGGTCGCAGGACGCCGGGACGTCGACGGTCGTGGTCTCGCCGGGACGGTTCCGCGTCGTCCTCGACGACGACGGCGCGACGATCGCCTCGGCCGAGGACCGGGTGGCGGCGAAGGGCACCTGCTCGGCGACGGGGCTCGACGTCCTGGACCCGGACCTGACGGACCTGCCCGGCCCCGTGCGCACCACCGTCATGGCGATGTTCACGGCCGCCCTGGCCTGCGACGACGATGCCCTCGTCGCGCTCGCCGAGGCGTCGGACCGCCCCGACCTGAACTGGGACGGGTCGTCGCCGCGCGAGCTCTTCGAGCTGCCGGCCGCCGAGGAGGACGACGACGTGTACGCGATCCTCGCGAGGCTGTTGTCCGGGACGCAGCCGTGCCTCGTGGAGGCGTACGGCGACGACGGCGTCCGGCACGCGTACGGCTGGCCCCACATGGCCGCAGGCTGCGACTCGGCCGCCTCCCACTGGCAGGACGCGGTGGACGCCGGCGCGCTGTCCGGGCAGGAGTACGAGGACATGCTGTCGGGCACGCTGACCGACTACGAGGGCTGGCGCCTCACGATCGACGATGACGGCACCTGGCAGCAGTTCGTCGACGGCTACGTGGGGCCGCCACGCGGCAAGTGACGCCCGTCGGCGGCGAGCCGGCGCCGCCCCCGCACGGTGGCGCGCGTGGAAAGATGACGGTCATGCCCGACGTCGTCCCCGCAGCTGCCCGCGCCCACACCGAGGACCTGGGGGCGTTCGTCGCCGCCTCGCCCTCGTCGTACCACGCCGCCGAGGAGGTGGCCCGGCGCGCGGAGGCGGCCGGCTACGTCCGGCTGGACGAGACCGCGGCGTGGGACGTCGTACCGGGCGGGCGCTACGTCGTCGTGCGCGACGGCTCGGTGGTCGCCTTCGCCGTCCCGGCCTCGGCAGGCGCGACCACGCCGTTCATCATCCTGGGCACGCACACGGACTCGACGGGCTTCAAGCTCAAGCCGAAGCCCACCACCGGCCGGGACGGCTGGGTGCAGGCCGGCGTCGAGGTGTACGGCGGTCCCCTGCTGAACTCGTGGCTGGACCGCGAGGTGGAGCTCGCCGGGCGCCTCGTCACCGCCGACGGCGTCGAGCACCTCGTGCGCACGGGCCCGATCGCGCGCATCCCGCAGCTCGCCATCCACCTGGACCGCTCCTCGAACGACGAGCTGACGCTCGACAAGCAGCGGCACACCCAGCCGGTCGTCGGCCTCGGGGACGTCTCGCAGGCCGACGTGCTGGCCGAGCTCGCCGCAGCGGCGGGCGACGGCGTCGAGGCCGCGGACGTGCTGGGCTACGACGTCATGCTGGCCGAGACGCAGCCCGCGCGCGCGTTCGGCATCGGTGCCGCGCTGTGGGCCTCGCCGCGCCTGGACAACCAGCTCTCGACGCACGCGGCGATCACCGCGCTGCTCGGCGTCGCGACCGAGGACCTCGCCGGGATCGGCGTCGTCGCCGCGTTCGACCACGAGGAGATCGGCTCCGGGTCGCGCTCCGGCGCCGCGGGACCGTTCCTGGAGGACGTGCTGCGTCGCGTCTCGGCCGGCCTCGGCGCGTCGGAGGACGAGCGGGCGCGCGCCTTCGCGGCGTCGCTGTGCGTGTCCTCCGACGTCGGGCACGCCGTGCACCCGAACTACCCGGAGCGGCACGACCCGGCCAACCACCCCCACGCCGGCGGCGGCCCCATCCTCAAGATCAACGCCAACCAGCGGTACGCGACCGACGCCCACGGCGCAGCACGCTGGCAGGCCGCCTGCGCCGCTGCCGGCGTGCCCAGCCAGGAGTTCGTCTCGAACAACGTCGTGCCCTGCGGTTCGACGACGGGTCCGATCACCGCGACCCGCCTGGGCATCCGCGTGGTCGACGTCGGCGCAGCCATCCTGTCGATGCACTCCGCCCGCGAGCTCACCGCCGTCGTCGACCCGTGGTACCTGTCGCGTGCCATGGAGGCCGTGCTCGCCGGCTGAACCCGACCCCGCACCGGCAGATGTTGTGGGTACGAATTCGGCGGGAATTCTGATCAG
>NZ_JBHUWC010000003.1:61391-92373 GCF_042670225.1 Isoptericola sp. NPDC057191
CAACAAGCCCGGGGTGACGCGTGGTGTCAGCGCAGACCGAGCTTGCGCGTGCAGGCGGGCCACTGCCCCCAGCCGGCGCGGTCCTGCAGGATCTGCGCCCGCTTGGTCTGCTCGGCGCGCCCATGACGGTGCGGCAGGCCGTGGCCGCCGACGGCGTGCCAGGTGCGGCCGGTGAACTGGTAGAGGCCGTAGAAGCCGTTGCCCGTGTTGGTGCGCGGGTTCCCGCCCGACTCGCAGCGCGCGAGCTTGCCCCACACGTCGCGCGTCGTGAGCCGGTTCGCGGCCACCCAGCCGCCGAGGCCGCCGGGCAGGCGCACCTTGACGCGGTTGACGTCGCGCCCCGTGGTGCGGGCCAGCAGCTTCACCGTGGTGCCGAGCCGGACGTGCTTGACCACCCGGGAGCCCGCCCCGGTGCCCTTGCGGATCACCACGGCCTTCTTCGTGTACCGGGTGCCCGACACGTCCTTGAGGGGGACGGTGGTGAGCGCTCCCTTGGCCGCCCAACCGACCCGGCCCGAGGGCGTCTGCACCTTGAGGCGGTACCGCCCGCGCTCGAGGACGCGCAGCTTGGTGCCGTCGTCGGGCCGGCCGACGGTCCGCGACCCGCTGGACGGCGTCTTGGTCAGTCGCGCCCGGTCCTTCTTGACCCAGCGGGCGCCGAGACCGGTCGACGCAGAGGTCGTGGCCGTGGCGGTCGAGGAGGTGGCGGCGCTCGCCGGCGCGGACGCGGCGGGCACCACGAGGGCGGACGTGACGAGCGCGCCGGCGACTGCGGCGACGACGGAGCGACGTGGGGTGGATCGAGGCATGCGTACCAGGGAACGATGTCACGATCAGATAACAAAGCCGGTCCGAGAATGATCACACTCTCTTCACCGAATGCGGATGCCATTCCCGAACAAAGGTCGAGAGGCCTCTCCTTCCTCGCGAATTCGACTTTGGCGGACATGCCCGACCTGCCCTGACGAGCACCGCGCCCGCACTGCCTCCGAGAGCCCCCCGCGCGGTGCGAGACTGTCGCCCGTGCCCGTCGACCCCGCCCCTGCGCCCGAGCAGCACCCGCTGCTCGAGGTGCTCACCGCGCACGGGGCACGAGCAGACCGGCTGACCCACGTGCGCACGTTCGACGCGCGTGCGGGGATCACGGCCGACTGGCCCACCTGGGCGGACCCTGGCGTGGTCGAGGGCTATCGGGCGCTCGGCGTCACGCGCCCGTGGGCGCACCAGGTCGAGGCCGCCGACGCCGTCCGGGAGGGTCGGCACGTGGCGCTCGCGACGTCGACCGGGTCCGGCAAGTCCCTCGCCTTCTGGCTGCCGGCACTCACGGCCGTCCGCGAGCCGGCGCCCGCCACGGTGCTCTACCTGTCCCCGACGAAGGCGCTGGCCGCCGACCAGCTCGCCGGCCTCCAGCGGCTCGTCGCGGCGATCCCCGACGGCGACCGACCTCGCGTCGCGACCTGCGACGGCGACACCCCGACCGACGAGCGGCGCTGGGTCACCGAGCATGCGGACGTCGTGCTCACCAACCCCGACTTCCTCCACTTCTCGATGCTGCCCGGCCACCGCCGCTGGGCGCGTCTGCTGCGCGGGCTGCGCTACGTCGTGGTCGACGAGGGGCACGCGTACCGGGGCGTGTTCGGTGCGCACGTCTCGCTGGTGCTGCGCCGGCTGACGCGCCTCGCCGCCCACTACCGCCCGACCTTCGACGCGCGGCTCACGGGTCCACCCCCTGCCGGGGACAGGTCCCTGGCGTTCGTGGTGGCCAGCGCGACCACGGCCGAGCCGGCGGTGAGCACCGGGCGGCTGGTCGGGGTGCCGCCGGAGGACGTCGTGGCCGTCACCGCCGACACCTCGCCGGCAGGCCGCCGGACGTTCGCGCTGTGGCAGCCCCCCGAGCTGGCGGGCTTCGAGCGCTCCCGCGCCACCGGCGAGGCGCCGACGCACGACGACGACCCGTGGGCGCTCCCCGACCCGCTCGACCCGGCGCACACCGCGCAGGAGGCGGAGCCGGTGCTCACGACGCGGGGTGCCGCGGAGCACCCGCGCCGGTCGGCGACCGCGGAGACGGCGGACCTGCTCGCCGACCTCACCGTGCACGGTGCTCGCACGCTCGCGTTCACCCGGTCGCGACGGGGCGCGGAGTCGGTGGCGCAGCAGGCGCGCGACCACCTGCGCCCGGTCGCTGCCGGGCTGGACGCGCGGGTGGCGAGCTACCGGGGCGGCTACCTGCCGGAGGAGCGCCGTGCGCTGGAGCAAGCGTTGCGCACGGGCGAGCTGCGCGGGCTCGCCACGACCAACGCGCTCGAGCTGGGGGTCGACATCTCCGGGCTCGACGCGGTGCTCGTGGCCGGCTGGCCGGGCACCCGCGTCTCCCTGTGGCAGCAGGCCGGCCGTGCCGGCCGCGCGGGCGCGGAGGGCCTGGTCGCGTTCGTCGCGCGCGAGGACCCCCTCGACACCTACCTCGTGACCCACCCGGAGGCCGTCTTCGACGCCGCGCTCGAGGCCACCGTCTTCGACCCGGCCAACCCGCACGTGCTCGCGCCGCAGCTCTGCGCCGCCGCGCAGGAGCTGGCGCTGCGCGCCGAGGACCTCGCAGCGTTCGGCGACCCCCTGGCGGTGCGCGAGGTGCTCGACGTCCTGGTCGCCCGCGGCGCCCTGCGCCGCAGGCCGTCCGGCTGGTACTGGACGCACGCGCAGCCGGCGGCGGCCATGGCCGACCTGCGCGGGTCGGGCGGTCGGCCCGTGCGCGTCGTGGAGGCGACGACCGGGCGGCTGCTCGGCACGGTGGACGCCGGGTCGGCGGACGGGCAGGTGCACGACGGCGCGGTGTACGTGCACCAGGGCGCGACGTTCGTCGTCGACCGCCTGGACCTCGCCGACCATGTGGCGCTCGTCGTGCGCAAGGACGTGGAGCACGGCACCTGGTCGCACGAGGTCATGGAGATCGCGATCGACGAGGACGGCCACCGGCCCGTCGTCGGGCGCGACTGGGGTCCGGTGCGGTGGGGGCTCGGCCCCGTGGAGGTGACCAGCCAGGTGGTGAGCTTCCAGCGCCGGCGCCTGCCCGACATGCAGGTGCTCGGCACCGAGCCCCTCGACCTGCCGTCGCGGACGCTCGCCACGACGGCCGTCTGGTGGTCGGTGCCCGACTTCGTGCTCCGGGCCGCCGGCGTCTCCCCGGAGGAGGCACCCGGTGCGCTGCACGCGGCGGAGCACGCCTCCATCGGTCTGCTGCCGCTGCTCGCGACGTGCGACCGCTGGGACCTCGGCGGCGTGTCCACCGAGCTGCACCCCGACACGGGAGAGGCCACCGTGTTCGTGTACGACGCGTACCCGGGCGGCGCGGGGTTCGCCGAACGGGGGTATGCGCTCGGCGCCCGCTGGCTGCGCGCGACGCGCGACGCGATCGCCGCGTGCTCGTGCGCGGACGGCTGCCCGGCGTGCGTGCAGTCGCCGAAGTGCGGCAGCGACAACGCGCCTCTCGACAAGTCCGCGGCCGTGCGCTTGTTGGATGCCGTGCTGAGCCACGCGCCCGCGGAACCTACCATCGTGAGGTGACTACTGAGATCGACCTCGCCGAACGCCGACGTTCCCGCGAGAAGACGCGCGTGGACCCCGCCAACGCCCGGTCGTGGCTGCTGCTGTCCGCCCTGCGCGACGACACGTTCGACGCCGCCCAGCTGTCGCGGGCGGACCAGGTCATCCTCGACTGCGAGGACGCGGTCGACGACAGCCGCAAGGACGAGGCGCGGCAGAAGGTGCTCGACTGGTTCGCCGGCGGTGGCCGCGCCTGGGTGCGCATCAACGAGCGCGGCTCGGAGGCCTGGGCCGACGACGTGCGCCTCCTGCGCGACGCCAGCGGACTGTCCGGCGTGATGCTCGCCAAGACCGAGTCCCCGGACCAGGTGATCGACACCGTGCAGCGCCTCGGGGGGCACGTGCCCGTGATCCCGCTGGTGGAGTCCGCGCTCGGGATCGAGGACTCCGTGAGCATCGCCCGCGCCCCGGGTGCGTTCCGCCTGGCCTTCGGGTCCGGCGACTACCGCCGCGACACGGGCACGGCCAACGAGTCGCTCGCGATGGCGTACCCGCGCTCGCGACTCGTCACCGCCAGCCGTATCGGTGGCCTGCCCGGCCCGATCGACGGGCCGACCGTGGGCACCAGCCACGCGCTGCTGCGCGAGCAGTCGGCGGACGGCGTGGCGCTCGGGCTCACCGGCAAGCTCTGCCTGGACCTCGAGACGCCGGCCGTGATCAACGAGTCGTTCAGCCCGTCGTCGGCGGACGTCGCCTGGGCCGTCGACTTCCTGGCCGACTTCGAGGCGTCGGGCTCGGTCATCCGCGACGGCTCGGACAAGCCGCGCCTGGCCCGTGCCCGCAAGATCAGCGAGCGCGCCGCGCTGTTCAACGTCAACCCGTCCTGACGGCCTGCGGGCCGGGACCGTCGAGGTCCCGGCCGGCGCGGCTGCCACCTCGGGTGCGCCGGGCCGTGGCCCCGCACGCGCGCCTGCGACGGCAGCGCCGAGCGTGTCTGCCCACGGGCCGGCCGCCCCGAGCGGAGCTCGCGAGACCCGCACCCCGAGCACGCCGCCACCCTCCGGGACGCAGGCCACCAGGTCACCGCCGTTGCGACGCACCGCGTCCGCGGCTGTCGCGCAGGGGTCGGCACCCTGCCGCCATGCGGCCGCCCCGGCGAGCGCGGCGAGGTCCGCCGCCGCCTGGGCCGAGCCTCGCGCGCGTTGCGCGGCCCCCAGCGCGCCGACCGCCAGTGCCAGCAGCACGACCATCGCCGCCAGGGCCAGCACGAGCACCGTCCCCGACCCGCGCTCTCCGGCGGTGGGCCTGGCGGGACTGACGGGCCTGACGGGCCGCTCTCCCGCGCCCGCGACCCCAGCACGACCGGAAGCACCCCGGCTCGGGTCATTGTTCGGGTCACTGCTCGGGTCACCACTCGGAGCACCGCTCCGCCCGGTCCGCGCGCCGGCGACGCTCATGGCTCCACCCAGGCGGTCGCGCTCCCCGACGCCCGCACCGGCGATCCGGAGAACCAGCCGCCGACCACCGGCCGCGTGACCGTGACCCGTACCCAGGTCCCGTCACGGGAGACGCGCACGGCGGCGTCCTCGCCGCCCACCTGCGCGACGGCCTGCCGCGCGGCAGCGTCGTCCTCTCCGATCGCGTAGGCGCGCGCCCCTGCCCGAGCCGCGTCCAAGGCACGCATCTGTGCCGTGGACGCGGCCGCGAGACTGAGCACCGCGACCAGGAGGAGCACCACGACGGGCAGCCCGACGGCGAGCTCCGCCGTCACCGCGCCCCGCTGGCCGTCGGTACGTCCCTGCGCGGCCGGGGCAGCTCCTCTTCGGCGGTGCGTCACCATCAGATCGACAGCGCCGAGCTGATGATGCTCTCCAGCAGCCCCTTCACCATGCCGCTCTTGAGCACTGCGATGAGCAGCCCGGCGAACCCGACAGCCGCCACGGTGGCCACCGCGTACTCAGCCGTGGCCAGCCCGGCCTCGGGATCGAGGTCGGCGTCGGGCCCGGCCGCACCTGGCACCTCCACGGCCGGGGCGGGCCCGGTCGCCGGCGGCGCTGCGACGCCGACCAGACCGCGTCCCTCGTCCATGTGTCCGTCGTCGTTCATGTCTCCTCCGTCATCTCTTCGGTGTCCGGCACGTGCTCCGTGCCGGTCGTGACGCGACCGCCCGGCGGGCGGGCGCGGTGGCCCGGGGTGCTCCCGGGACGTCAGGGGCCGGGCACTCACCCGGTCAGCAGGTCGACACCCAGCGCCAGGAGCACGGGCACGAGACCGATCAGGACGAACGCGGGCAGGAAGCACACCCCGAGCGGGAGCACGAGGCGCACCGCCAGTCGCGCCGCAGCGGTCTGGGCGGCCGATCGCCGGGCACGCAGCAGCTCCTCCCCGGCCGCGCGCAGGGCTCCGGACGGGGACGCGCCGTCGGTCCACGCCCCGCGCAGCGCGCGTGGCACGGGGACGAGCCGGTCGGTCGTGTGCCGCCAGGCGCCGTCCCAGTCGGCGCCGAGACGGAGGGCGTCAGCCGCGGCGCGCAGGGCGGCCCCGTCGGCGGTCGCTCCCGACGCGGTGTCCAGGGCGACGCCCGTCGCGTCGAGAGCCCGTGGCACGCCCGCCCCGGAGCGCAGCGCCGCGCCCAGCAGCTCGAGCAGCACCGGGACGTCCACTGAGGCGCCGTGCGGTCCGTCGCCCGGCGGTGCCGCGCGACGGTCGGTGGGCAGCCGCAGCATCCGCTCGTGTCCGTGTCGCGCGGCGACCCACCACGGCAGGGCGCCGACCAGGACCGCGAAGGCCACCGTCCCCGCCACCCCGGCGGGTGTGTCGACGCTCAGCAGCCCGCTCACGTCGCCGCCTCACCGGCGGCCCGCGCCGCTGCGACGAGCCGGCGGGTCCATACCTGCCCAGCGGCGAGCAGCAGCAGACCGAGGCAGACGGCCGCCGTGCCCGCCCCGCCGTCGAGCGCGGTGCGCAGCGGGTCCGCGCCCAGCAGCCAGCCGAGCATCGCGCCCAGCAGCGGCAGCGCCGTCAGCACGCGGGCCGTGGCACGCGGCCCGGCCAGCGACGCCTCCCGTTCCGCGCGGGCCTCGGCCTCCGCCACGAGGGCACCCGACACGGCGTCGAGCACCGCCGCCAGCGGTGCCCCGACGTCGCGCGCAAGCACGGCGGCTGCCACCACCGAGCGCGCGTGACCCTCGCCGCCGACCACCGGTGCCAGGGCGGCGGCGTGCGGCACCCCGGTCGGGTGCGCCGGCACCCCGACCGCCCGTGACCAGGCGGCGGCGGGCGGCGCGCCGGCGCGCAGCAGCGCGATCACCTGTGCGACGGCGACCCGGACCGCCTCTGCCCCCGCGGTGGCGTCCCGGCGCGGGGGCCAGGCCCGGAGCGAGAGCCGCTGCGGACCGGCCGGCGGCCGGACGAGGGCGGTCGCCTTCCGCCCGCAGGGCGCCAGCAGCAGCCAGCCCGCCATCGCCACCCAGGCCCCCGCCGCCAGCGCCGGGGCGACCGGCCCGGCCGTCATGGCGCCCACCGCGCGGTCAGCTCGTCCCACGCGTCGCCGGTGCGTGGCTCGGCGCCGGGCGACCAGGTCGCGGCGCGCCGCACGACGAGACGGCCGTCGTCGTCCTGGCCCACCAGTCCGAGCTCGGCGAGGTGGCGGCCCCCGCCCCGGCGACGCAGGTGCAGCACGACGTCCAGCGCGGCCGCCGCCTGTGCGGCCACGGCGTCGCGCGGCATCCCGGCGAGCGCCGCGAGCGCCTCGAGCCGGGCGGGCACGTGCTCGACGGCGTTGGCGTGCACGGTGGCCATGCCCCCGTCGTGGCCGGTGTTCATCGCGAGGAGCAGCTCCCGCACCTCAGCTCCCCGGCACTCCCCCACGACGATCCGGTCGGGCCGCATCCGCAGCGCGCCGCGCACCAGGTCGGTCAGGGACACCTCGCCGACCCCCTCGACGTTGGGCCGCCGGGCCGCGAGGGAGACCACGTGCGGGTGCTGGGGCGAGAGCTCGCGCGCCTCCTCGACCACGAGGACGCGCTCGTCCGGGGGTGCGAGGGAGAGCAGCGCGGCGAGCAGCGTCGTCTTGCCGGTGCCGGTGCCGCCGGTCACCAGGAGGTTCGCCCGCCGGGTCACCAGGGCGCGGAGCAGCTCCGCCCAGGGCGACGGCAGCCCGCCGGCGGCGACGAGGGCGGGCACGGAGTGGGCGGCTTGCCGCAGCACGCGCAGCGCGATCACCGCCCCGGCGGCGGCGACGGGTTCGACGGCGGCGTGCAGGCGGGATCCGTCCGGCATCCGTGCGTCGACCGTCGGAGCGGCGTCGTCGAGGCGTTGCCCGGCGACGGCGGCCATGCGCACGGCGAGCGCCCGCACGGCCTCGGTCGTCCCGAGGTCGAGGTCGACGCGGACGAGCCCGGCACCGCGGTCCACCCAGACGTCGTGCGGGCCGTTGACGAGCACGTCGGTGACCTCGGGGGTGTCGAGCAGCGGCTGCAACGGCCCTGCCCCGGTGAGCTCGGCCCGCGCGGCCCGGGTGAGGTCGTCGAGGGCGGCGGAGCCGAAGACGCGCCCGGTGGCCCGCAGCGCGTCGCGCACGGTGGCGTCGTCGACGACGGTCCCGGCGGCTCCGACCCGGGCACGCACGTCGTCCAGGAGCATGCGGTCGACGAGCGGCGAACCGCCCGTCACGACGCACCGGCCAGGGCGGCGACGAGCGAGCGTGCGGCCCGCCCGAGCGGCGCACCGCGTCCGACGGGCGGCCCGTCACCGCGGTCCACGGCGGCTGCGAGCCGGGGGTCGCGGCGCACCGTGGCGGCGGCGCGAAGCTCGAGGGCTTCCTCCAGCGCCCCGGCGTCGACGCGTCCGGGGACAGGCCCGCGGGCGACGAGCCAGGGTTCGGGAACGCCGAGCCCGGCGAGCTGGGCCCGCGCCACGAGAGCACCGGCGACCCCGGGCGCGCTGCACGGGGTCACCAGCAGCGACGCGTCGGCCGCGGCCAGGAGCATGCGCGTGCCGGCGGTCCAGGCGCCCGGGCGTGGCAGGTCGAGCACCACGGTCTCGCCGCCGCGCAGCAGCCCGGTGCACACGTCGACGACCACGGCGTCGTCGGGGCGCTCGGGACGGAGGCGGGCACCGGAGAGCACCGGGAGCGAGCGCCAGCGTGGCAGGGCGGCGACCACCCCCGCGCCGTCGACCTCGCCCCGGGCGGCGGTGAGCTCGGGCCAGCGCGCGCCCGGCTCGTCCTCGATGCCGAGGAGCACGTCCGCGCCGGCGCCGGGAAGGTCGAGGTCGACGAGGACTGCGGGCTCGCCCCCGCGCCGCAGCCCCAGGGCGACCGCGGCGGCGACCACGCTCGTCCCGGCACCGCCGCACGCGCCGAGGACCGCGATCGTCCGCCGCCCCCGGCCGACCGCCCACGGGGCTCGTGCGGCGCCGTGCCAGCGCGTGGGTGTGTCGTCGGCGTCGAGCGGGACGGTCGGGTGCGGCCGCCCGGTGGGCGTGCCGGCTGCCGGCCGGGGCAGGGTGCGGGTGGGTGCGTCGTCCATGCCCCCAGGTTCGGGCGCGAGCTCTGCCCGTCCCGGCGACAGCCCGCGATCTGTGGACGGGCGCGCCCTGGGGGCGGCTTCCGCGCCCCGTCAGGCCGCGGCCACGTCCTCGGAGGCCGTCGGCACGGTCACGTCCACGCCGCCGCGCGACCGCGCGCGCTCGGCACGCAGGGCCGGCACGAAGCACAGCACCCCGAGCACGCTGAACCCGCCCCCGAGGACCATCGCGAGCGGGGTCGAGCCCGCCTGTGCCACCCAGCCGAGGGCCGGCGACGCCACGGCGTAGGTCGCGAACGCCACCATCGACGCCATGGACAGGACGGTGGAGCGGTTGTCGCGACGGGCCTCGCGGTGCAGGAGCGCGTTGTAGGTCGGGCCGGAGCTGCCGTGCAGGCCGTAGGTGACCAGGTAGGCGACCACGAGCATCGCCGGGCCTCCGGCGAGCCCCATCCACACCGCGCCCAGCCCGTTGAGGACACGCGACGCCATGGCGGTGCGAGCCACGCCGAACCGGCGCGACGCGAGCCCGCTGAGCGCGGCGCCCAGCGCGAACGTGCCCCACCCGACGGACGCCACCGGTCCCATGACCGCACCCGCCTGCGCCTCGCCGCCGAGCAGCTCGGCGAGCCGCACGGGCTGCAGGGACTCGAAGACGACCATCGCGGCGGAGGCGAACAGCTCGACGAGCAGCAGCCCGCGCAGCACGCGGTTGTCGCGCGCGAGCCGCAGCCCCGACAGGATGCTCGCCGGAGCCTCGCGGGCCGACCCAGCCACGGACCGGACTGCCGCGCGCCAGCGGCGGCGGCCTACGACAGGCGTGCCGGCGGCGGCGACGCGCCGCGGAGCCTCCCGCACCAGCAGCGCCACCATCACCAGGTGCACGACGGCGAGCGCCACGTACGCCGCGTAGGGCAGCGTCAGCGCCGACCAGGCCGGGAAGGGGTGCCACCAGACCAGGCCGCCGGAGACGAGCGCGCCGAGCGCGATGGACACCCCGAGCACCGTGCCCTGGTGGGCGAGCGTGCGGTCGACGTCGGCGCCGGGGTGCTCGGCGTGCACGGCGTCGACGAACCAGGCCTCCAGCGGGCCAGAGTCGAGCGCGCGGAACAGCCCCATGAGGGCCGCCGCGACGAAGAACGCCCAGAGGGACTGGGCCAGCAGGAACGTCGTGGCCGCCAGCACCTGGGCGACGGCAGAAGCGACCAGCATCGGGCGTCGTCCGACGGCGTCGGCGGTACCGCCCGTGGGCAGCTCCAGCGCGAACACGACGAGGCCGGTGACCGACGCGAGCGTGAGCGTCTGCCCGACGGTGAGACCGCGCTCGATCGGCAGCAGCGTGGTGATCGACACGACCAGCCCCACCGGGAACCAGCGGGTGGCCGTGAGCAGGAGGAAGACGCGCTGCGGGCTCATGTCTCGTCCTTGGTCTTGGTCTCGGTCTTGGTCTCGGCACCGCGCACGCTCTCGGGCACGTCGTCGGCGTCAAGCGGGAAGAGGAATCGCCACAGGTGCAGCCGGCGGGCGCGCGGGTCGCCGGTGCCGACGCGCAGGTACTTGTTGACGACGGCCTCGAGCTCGTCCTCCATCGCCCGCGCCTGCTCGGGCGTGACGTCCACCCAGGTGTCGGTCATCCCGGCGACGTCGGTCCACTCCTTCGGCCAGCTGTCCGCGACGTCGAGCCAGTGCGCGTAGTTCGTGTCGAACTGGCGGTGGTAGTCGCGCACCAGCCAGCCGAGCGCCGTCTGCGCGTCCTCGTCGCCGCCGAACTCGGAGTCGCGCCAGCCGTGGCTCTCGGTGGAGGCAGCCCAGAGACGCTCCTTGCCCCGGCCCTCCCCCGTGTCGGTCACGAGGCCGACGGACTCCATCTTCCGCAGGTGGTAGCTGGTGGCCCCGGTGTTGGTGGACAGCTCCGCGGCGAGCGCGGTGGCGGACGCCGGGCCCTCCCGCCGGAGGGCGCCGAGCAGGCGCGAGCGCAGGGGGTGGGCGAGCACCTTGGCCGCCTCGGCGGTCAGCTCGAGGTGGGTGTAGGGGCGGTCGGCCGTCTCGTCCATGCGTGCACAATAACCATGCACAACTCTTCTGCACAAGAGTTGTGCACAGAAGTTGTGCATGGACCTCCGGACGCAGCCGCAGCCCCTCCGGCTAGGCTCTGCCCGTGACCGACCAGGGACCGGGCCCGGACAGGAGCCCGAGCGAGACGTCACCGCGCGTGACGCCGGCACCACGGTCGCGCGTCGCGGCGTTCTTCGACCTCGACAAGACGATCATCGCGACGAGCTCGTCGGCCGCGTTCTCCAAGCCGTTCTACGCCGGGGGCCTCATCACCCGCGGCGACGTGCTCCGCAGCGCCTACGCGCACCTCCTCTTCTACGCGGGCAACGCCGACGCCGACCAGACGGAACGGATGCGCAAGCACCTCTCCGAGCTCGCGACCGGCTGGGAGGTGAGCAAGGTGCAGCAGATCGTCGCCGAGACGGTGCACGAGCTCATCGACCCGTACGTCTACGCGGAGGCCGTCGACCTCATCGCCGAGCACCACGAGCTCGGGCACGACGTCGTCATCGTCTCCGCCTCGGGCGCGGAGCTCGTCGAGCCGATCGCCACGGTGCTCGGTGCGGACCACGTCATCGCGACCCGGATGGCGATCGAGGACGGCCGCTACTCCGGCGAGATCGAGTTCTACGCGTACGGCGAGCAGAAGGCCGCCGCCGTCGAACAGCTCGCCACCGAGCGGGGGTACGACCTCGAGCGCAGCTACGCCTACTCCGACTCGGTCACGGACGCGCCGATGCTGGCCGCCGTCGGGCACGGGTTCGCCGTCAACCCGGACAAGACGCTGCGTCGCGTCGCCGCCGAGAACGGCTGGGGCGTGCTCACCTTCTCCCGTCCCGTGGCGCTGCGCTCCGCGATCCGCCCGCCCGCCGTGGCGCTCGTCGCGGGCGGCGTCGCGGCCGCGGGCGTGACCGCCTGGCTGCTCCGCCGCTGGTGGCGCCGCCGGTACGCCTGACCGCTTGCGCCGCCGTCGGGGCAGGCGTTCCATGGAAGGACGACAGCCGGACGCAGGACCCACGCACAGGAAGTCCACGGTTGAGGACCCACTCGGCGGGAACGACCCCGCTCAGTGATCGGATAGCGCGCCTGCTACCCGCGTCCGGGCTGGCGAGCACGGCGCTCGGTCGAACTGACTCCCGGGCGCCGTGCTCGTGCGGCGCCGGACCGGCGCCAGGCGGCCGACGGGCCAGCCCCCTCCCCGCCCCGGCGAGGCCCCTTTGTGAGGAGCGGGGTCGAACCTTGGGACGAACGTGACCCCGGTCACCGCGAGGTCTAGACTCCCGACGGCGAGGCCCCCGCGGGGCCCGTCGTCCCCCGGCCGCACCGCGTCGTGCACCGGCGGACCGCACCAGCGACGATGCGTAACCGGAGGTCAGCGTGCCAGAGAACGAGCCCACCGCCCCCAGCCTCGAGAACCTGCTGCACGAGACGCGAGCGTTCCCGCCGAGCCCCGCGTTCGCGGCGCAGGCGAACGCCCAGCCGTCCCTGTACGACGAGGCGCAGGCCGACCGGCTCGGGTTCTGGGACGACCAGGCGCGGGAGCTCGTCAGCTGGTCGACGCCGTTCACCCAGACGCTCGACTGGTCCGAGGCGCCGGTGGCGAAGTGGTTCGCCGACGGCAAGCTCAACGCCGCCTACAACGCGGTGGACCGGCACGTCGAAGCCGGGCGCGGCGACCGCGTCGCCCTCCACTTCGAGGGCGAGCCCGGCGACACCCGCACCGTCACGTACGCCGACCTGCAGGCCGAGGTCTCCCGCGCCGCCAACGCGCTCACCGCGCTCGGCGTCGGCAAGGGCGACCGCGTCGTCGTCTACCTGCCGATGCTCGTCGAGTCGGTCGTCGCGATGCTCGCGTGCGCCCGCATCGGCGCGCCGCACTCCGTGGTCTTCGGCGGCTTCTCCGCCGACGCGCTGCGCAGCCGGATCGCCGACGCCGAGGCCAAGCTCGTCATCACGGCCGACGGCGGCTACCGCCGCGGCGCGCCGTCCGCCCTCAAGCCCGCCGTCGACGAGGCCCTCGCGCCGAAGGACGGCGAGCCCGCCACGACCGTCGAGCACGTGCTCGTCGTGCGCCGCACGGAGCAGGACGTCGCGTGGACCGAGGGCCGCGACGTCTGGTGGCACGACGCCCTGGAGCAGGCGAGCCCGGTCCACGAGCCGGTCGAGGTGGACGCGGAGCACCCGCTGTTCATCCTGTACACGTCGGGCACCACGGGGAAGCCGAAGGGCATCCTGCACACCACCGGCGGCTACCTCACGCAGGCGGCGTACACGCACAAGAACGTCTTCGACCTCAAGGCCGAGTCCGACGTCTACTGGTGCACCGCCGACATCGGCTGGGTCACCGGCCACACCTACGTCGTGTACGGGCCGCTGACCAACGGCGCCACCCAGGTGATCTACGAGGGCACCCCCGACACCCCGCACCGCGGCCGCTGGTGGGAGCTCGTCGAGAAGTACAAGGTGTCGATCCTCTACACCGCCCCCACCGCCATCCGCACGTGCATGAAGTGGGGCGAGGACATCCCGGCCGGCTTCGACCTGTCGAGCCTGCGCGTCCTCGGCTCGGTGGGCGAGCCCATCAACCCCGAGGCGTGGATGTGGTACCGCCGCGTCATCGGCGGCGACACCGCCCCGATCGTCGACACCTGGTGGCAGACGGAGACGGGCGCGATCATGATCAGCCCGCTGCCCGGCGTCACGGCCACCAAGCCCGGCTCGGCGCAGGTCGCGCTGCCCGGCATCGTCGCCGACGTCGTCGACGACGAGGCCCACCCGGTGCCGAACGGCGGCGGCGGGTACCTCGTCCTGTCGGAGCCGTGGCCGTCGATGCTGCGCGGCATCTGGGGCGACCTGCAGCGCTTCAAGGACACGTACTGGTCACGGTTCGAGGGCCTGTACTTCGCGGGCGACGGCGCGAAGAAGGACGAGGACGGCGACATCTGGCTCCTGGGCCGGGTCGACGACGTCATGAACGTCTCCGGCCACCGCCTGTCCACCACGGAGATCGAGTCCGCGCTCGTCTCGCACGACGTGGTGGCCGAGGCCGCCGTCGTCGGTGCCAACGACGAGACCACCGGCCAGGCCGTCGTCGCGTTCGTCATCCTGCGCGGCGAGCACGCCGACCGCGGCGCGACGCCGGAGGGCGCCGCACAGGTGCAGGACGAGCTGCGCGCCCACGTCGCCAAGGAGATCGGACCGATCGCGAAGCCGCGCCGCATCCTCGTCGTCGCGGAGCTGCCCAAGACCCGGTCGGGCAAGATCATGCGCCGCCTGCTGCGCGACGTCGCCGAGAACCGCACGGTGGGCGACGCGACGACCCTGGCCGACTCGTCGGTGATGGACCTCATCGCGGCGGGCCTCTCCTCGGCCAAGCCCGGCTCGGAGGACTGACCCCCTCGCCGACCAGGCGGTTGCGCACCTTCTGACGGTTCAGAACGTGCGCAACCGCCTGGTCGGCTCGGTCGCTCCTCGGTGACAATGGGGTCGTGCCCACGACGCCCGCGCAGTCCGCCCTGACCTTCGGCCCCCTCGACCCCGCCGCGCAGGACGCCGTGCGCGCGCTCGCTGCGGCAGCGACGCAGCAGGACGGCGTCCCGCCGCTCTCGGAGCAGCCGTTGCTGCGCCTGGGCGCGGACACGGACTGGCTGACGCACGTCGTCGCGCACGACGCCGACGGCGCGGTCGTCGGCTACGCCCAGGTGGACCGCGGGGGCGACGACGCGAGCGCGGAGCTGGTGGTGCACCCGGACCACCGCCGGTCGGGGACGGGGACCATGCTGCTGCGCACGGCGGAGCGCGACGCCCGCCTGCCGATGTTCTCGGGGGCGCCGGGGCAGCGGGGCAAGCCCCTGCGGGTGTGGGCGCACGGCGACCTGCCCGCGGCGCGGGCGTTCGCGGCGGCGCGCGGCTACGACGTCGCGCGCGAGCTGCTGGTGCTGGCACGGCCGCTCGGCGCCGAGGACGCGGCGCAGGACCTGCCCGACCTGCCGGGTCTCGCCCTGCGCACGGTGCGGCCGGGGGCCGACGACGAGGCGTGGGTGCGCCTGAACGCGCGCGCGTTCGCCGGCCACCCCGAGCAGGGGCGCCTCACCGTCGACGACCTGCACGACCGCCAGCGCGAGGCATGGTTCGACCCCGAGGGCTTCTTCCTCGTCGTCCCGGCCGACGACCCGGCGGACGAGCCGCTCGGCTACCTGTGGACCAAGGTCGAGACCGATCAGGCCGACGGGTCGCGGGACGGCGAGATCTACGCCGTCGGCGTGTCCCCCGACGCCCAGGGTCGCGGCCTGGGCCGGGCGCTCACCGCCGTCGGCCTGCGACACCTGGCCCGGGTCGGGTGCGACCGCGCCGTGCTGTACGTGGACGGCGACAACGCGGCCGCGCTCGCCACCTATGCGGGCGCAGGGTTCGAGCGGGCGGCGACGGACGTCCAGTACGCGCCGGCCCGCACCGCCTAGCACGCACGGGCAGACGGTCCGTGTCCCACCGCGGACTTCGTCACCCGCCGTTCACCCAACGGTGCCACGATGGGGGGCATGACAGCGTCGCGCCCCCGACCGCCCCGGACCCGTGACGGTCGGGGCCGCTACAGCCCCGCCGCACCGGACGCCGCGGTCGCGGCCGCCGAGGTGACGGACACCAGGCCGCGGACCACCGCCGTCGCCCCGTCCCGGCCGATCGACCCCCAGCTGGCCGCGCACATCGCGGAGCACATCGCGGAGGAGCCCGAGGTCGCGGAGATCACCGTCCCGGCCGAGGTGGAGCCCCTGCCCGAGGACCGGTTCGCCGAGCGGGAGCTGAGCTGGCTGGCGTTCAACGAGCGGGTGCTGGAGCTCGCGGAGGACACGACGCTGCCGCTGCTGGAGCGCGCGCGGTTCCTCGCGATCTTCGCGTCGAACCTGGACGAGTTCTTCATGGTGCGCGTGGCAGGCCTGAAGCGCCGGATCGCCACCGGCATCGCGGTCACCGCGGCGTCCGGCATGAGCCCCCGGCAGGTGCTGGAGTCGATCGGCGAGGCGGCGCACCGGCTCATGGAGCGGCACGCGGCGGTGTTCCGCTCTGACGTGCAGCCGGCGCTCGACGCCGAGGGCATCACGATCGTGCACTGGGACGAGCTGGAGGTGCGCGAGCAGGAGCGCCTGCACAAGTTCTTCCGCAAGCAGATCTTCCCCGTGCTGACGCCGCTGGCCGTGGACCCGGCGCACCCCTTCCCGTACATCTCCGGTCTGTCGCTCAACCTGGCCGTCGTCGTCGCGAACCCGCTCACCGGCAAGGAGCATTTCGCCCGCGTCAAGGTGCCGCCGCTGCTCCCCCGCTTCATCGCCGTCGACGACCGGGGTCGCCCGTCCGCGCCGACGCCCACCCAGGGCGGGGGCACGCAGACGTCGTTCGTGCCGCTGGAGGAGGTCATCGCCCAGCACCTCGACCACCTGTTCCCGGGCATGGAGGTGCGCGAGAGCCACACGTTCCGCGTGACGCGCAACGAGGACGTGGAGGTCGAGGAGGACGACGCCGAGAACCTCCTCCAGGCCATGGAGAAGGAGCTGCTGCGCCGCCGCTTCGGCCCGCCCGTGCGGCTCGAGCTGGCGCACGGCATCTCGCCCCGCATCCGCGAGCTGCTGGTCCGCGAGCTCGGGGTGGCGCTGGACGAGGTGTACGAGCTGCCCGCGCCGCTCGACCTCACCGGCCTCAACGTCATCGCCGACATCGAGCGCGCCTCGCTGCACTACCCGCCGTTCGTCCCGACGACGCACCGACAGCTCGCGGAGGTCGAGTCCGCGACGGCGCGCGACGTGTTCGCGGCGATCCGGGAGCGCGACATCCTGCTGCACCACCCGTACGACTCGTTCTCCACGTCGGTGCAGACGTTCCTGGAGCAGGCGGCCGCCGACCCGGCGGTGCTGGCCATCAAGCAGACGCTGTACCGCACGTCGGGCGACTCCCCCGTCGTGGACGCGCTGATCGACGCCGCCGAGGCGGGCAAGCAGGTGCTCGCGCTGGTCGAGATCAAGGCCCGGTTCGACGAGCAGGCCAACATCTCGTGGGCGCGCAAGCTGGAGGAGGCAGGCGTGCACGTCGTGTACGGCATCGTCGGCCTGAAGACGCACAGCAAGCTGTCCCTCGTGGTGCGCCAGGAGGCCGACGGCCTGCGCCGCTACTGCCACATCGGCACCGGCAACTACCACTCCAAGACCGCCCGGATGTACACCGACCACGGGCTGCTCACGTGCGACCGCGACGTGGGCCAGGACCTCACCCGCCTGTTCAACCAGCTCTCCGGGTACGCGCCGCAGTCGCGCTTCCACCGGCTGCTGGTCGCGCCGCGCACGGTCCGCTCGGGCCTCATCGAGCGGATCGAGCGCGAGATCGCCGCCGCCCTGGCCGGGCACGAGGCCTGGGTGCGCATCAAGGTGAACTCCGCGGTCGACGAGGCGACGATCGACGCGCTCTACCGCGCCTCGCAGGCCGGCGTGCACGTCGACCTGGTGGTGCGCGGCATCTGCGCACTGCGCCCCGGCGTGCCCGGGCTGAGCGAGAACATCCGCGTCCGCTCCATCCTGGGCCGGTTCCTGGAGCACTCCCGGATCTTCGCGTTCGCGAACTCCGCGGGCCCGGCGATCGGCGAGGGACCGGAGACGGGCCCCGAGGTGTTCATCGGCTCGGCGGACCTCATGCACCGCAACCTCGACCGGCGCGTCGAGGCGCTGGTGCGGATCACGGACGAGGCGCAGGTCGCGGAGCTCCTGGAGCTCATGGACCGCTCGATGTCGGACCGCACGTCGACCTGGCACCTGCAGCCCGACGACACGTGGACACGGCACAGCACCGGGCCTGACGGCGAGCCGCTGGAGGACCTGCAGGCGAGCCTCGTGGACCGTCATCGTCGCCGGCCGGAGAGGACCCGGTGAGGGCGGCGAGGGTCGGCCGGTCGGCAGGCGTGACGGCGTCACCGCTGGTGAGCAGGCTCGGAGCGACGACCGTGGACCACGCCCCGGTGATCGAGTCCGCGGGCGCGCTGGTCTGGCGCGAGCGGGAGGGGCGGCTGCAGGTGCAGCTCGTCCACCGTCCGCGGTACGACGACTGGTCGTGGCCGAAGGGCAAGCTCGAGCCGGGCGAGGCGCTCAATACCACCGCGGCCCGCGAGGTCGCGGAGGAGACGGGCAAGCCCGTCGTCCTCGGGGTCCCGCTGCCCGGCCTGCAGTACCTGACGCCCGAGGGCCGGGTGAAGCGGGTGCACTACTGGGCCGCGCGCCGCGCGTCCCGCACCGACGACGGTGCGGCGCTCGCCGCCCGGCACCCCGTGGAACCGCCGTCGCGGGACGAGGTCGACAAGAAGGCGTGGCTCGACGTCGACGCCGCCGCGACGCGGCTGACCCGGGCGGCCGACCGCGGCCCCCTCGAGGCGCTCGTCCAGGCGCACGCCCAGGGCCGGCTGGCCACGCACGCCGTCGTCATCGTGCGGCACGGCAAGGCGCTGGCGCGCGCGGTGTGGCACGGCACCGAGCAGGACCGCCCCCTGACCCCGGTGGGGCACGCCCAGGGCGCGGCGCTCGTGCCGGTGCTGGCCGCGTACGGGGTCACGTCCGTCGTGTCGAGCCGGTGGGAGCGGTGCGCGGCCACGATCGAGCCGTACGTGCGCGCGTCGCACGCGCGCCCGGAGCTGAGCGACCAGCTGGGCGAGGCGGAGCACGAGCGCTCGCCCTCGCGCGTCGCAGCCACCGTGCGCGACCTGCTGGAGTCCGGCCGGTCCTCGGTGCTGTGCACCCACCGCCCGGTGCTCCCGACCGTGCTGGACGTGCTGGGCCAGCACTCACGCCGCGCGGTGGCGAACGTGCTGCCCTCGCGGGACCCGTTCCTCGAGCCCGGCGACCTGCTCGTGGCCCACGTCTCCCGGACCGGCAAGGGGCCGCGCGTCGTCGCCGTCGAGAAGGTCACTCCCCCGGTCTACTGAACGTTGTGGTCGTCCTGGTCGTCAGGTCAGCCAGGGGTGCAGGATCCAGGTCATGACGGCGGCGACGAGGGCGGCCGCCGGGATCGTCAGCACCCAGGCCGCGCCGATGTTCTTCGCCACGCCCCACCGCACGGCGGACAGGCGCCGCGTGGCCCCGACGCCCATGATCGCCGAGGTGATCGTGTGGGTCGTGGAGACCGGCGCGTGCAGGATGAACGCGTTCGCGTAGAGCACCAGCGCGGACACCGACTCGGCGACGAACCCGCGGGCCGGGTCGAGCTCGATGATGCGGCGGCCCAGGGTGCGCATGATGCGCCAGCCGCCCGAGTACGTGCCGAGCGAGATGGCGGACGCGGCGGCGAGCTTGACCCACAGCGGGATGCTGCCGTCGGCGGCGGCCCAGCCCACGGTCACGAGGGCCATGTAGATGACGCCCATCGTCTTCTGCGCGTCCTGCAGGCCGTGGCCGAGGGCCATCGCCGCGGCGGACGCCGTCTGCGCGAGGCGGAAGCGGCGCGTGACCCGCGACGGGGCGGCGTTGCGGAAGATCCACAGCACGGCGACCATGACGAGGTAGGCACCGATGAAGCCGATGAGCGGGGAGAACACCATCGGCAGCACGACCTTGTCGACGATCGACTGGCCGTAGATCGGCAGCCCCGCCGCGAGCCCGGCACCCACGAGACCGCCGATGAGCGAGTGCGTGGACGACGAGGGCAGCCCGAACCACCAGGTGATGAGGTTCCAGGCGATGGCGCCGAGGAGCGCGCACAGCACCACGATCAGCGCCGTGTGGTTCGAGGCGTCCTGCAGGTCGACGATCGAGGTCGCGATCGTCTCCGCGACCTCCGTGCCGAGCAAGGCCCCGACGAAGTTCATGACGGCCGCCATGCCCAGCGCGACGCGGGGCGTGAGCGCCCGGGTCGAGACGGAGGTGGCGATCGCGTTGGCCGCGTCGTGGAACCCGTTGGTGTAGTCGAAGCCGAGGGCGATCGCCACGACGAGGACGACGAGAGCCGCCTCCACCGTCAGGACTCCTTGAGGGCGATGGTCTCGACCATGTTCGCGACGCGCTCGAAGGCGTCCGCCGCCTCCTCGAGCATGTCGACGATCTCCTTGAGCTTCATGAGCAGCACCGGGTCGGTGGTGTCGTCGAACAGCTGCGCGATGAGCTCACGGTGCAGCTTGTCGCCCTGGTTCTCGAGCCGGTTGATCTCGACCCAGTAGTCGGAGAGCTGGTCCATGGAGCGCAGGCGGGGCATGGCTTCGGCGGTCAGCTCGGCGCAGCGCTGCAGCACCTGCACCTGCTCCGAGACGCGCAGCGGCAGCTCGTCGACCTTGTACAGGACGATGAGGTCGCCGGCCTCCTCCATGGCGTCCATGCAGTCGTCGAGCGCGGAGGCCAGGCCGTAGATGTCGTCCCGGTCGAACGGGGTGACGAACGTCTGGTTGAGCCGGCGCATGATCGAGTGGGTGGCGTCGTCCGCCACGTGCTCGGCCTCGGAGAGCCGACGGACGATCGAGTCCCTCTCCTGCCGTGATGCCCCGAGCAGCTCCGCGAGCAGCGAGGCCCCCGTCACGTTGTGCTGAGCGAGAGTCGCCAGCATGTCGAAGTAGGTCGTGTCGCGCGGTGTCAGGCGCAGGCGCACGTGTGGCTCCTGGGGTCGAAGACGCTGAGACTCTCACAGACTAGAGGTGGCGATCCTGGCGCGACCAGTTGAACGCGCGCTGAACGTTTCCCCCTGCGGGCTGCGTGAACTCGGGTGAGGTGCGACGCCGGACCGGGAGCGCCTCTCGGCGCGTGGCCGCTCGAAGCGGCTGAAGATGGAGCCCGGGGCTACCGCGGCCCGACGTCGCCCGAACATCGTAAGCCCCGCCGTCCCCACCCTCCGAACACGCAGGTCACGTCGTGCGGTGACCGGGCGGGGCGAGCGGTCGGTCAGTCGAGCGTGCCGGCGCGCCAGGACGCCGCAGCCTGCTCCAGCTCCTCCGCCGTGCGGACGAGGTCGGCGGCCCCCCGCGTCATCCGGGTGGCTCCGTCCGGGTCGGCCACCTCGCGGGCGTCGGCGTCGAAGGCCGCGCCGGTCGCGAGGATCCGGCAGAAGGAGGCGGCCCGCTCCAGGGCGACGGCGAGGTCGCCGGCGAAGACGCCGGACAGGACGTCGTCCGCGAGCGCCCGCAGGTCCTCGGGGGCGGGCGGGCGGGGGACGCCGGCGACGACCTCGTGCACGGGGGCCGCGTCGACGCCGAGCCGGTACCGCAGCCCGATGGTGCGCGGGTCGCGCCGCACCCACTCGCGCAGCACGTACAGCCGCCACAGCGCCCCCGGCAGCGACGCGGCGGCGGCGTCGGACCACAGGGCGGCGACGACGTCGAGCCCCTCCCGCTCGACGAGGCGCACCAGCCGGTCGACGACCTCCGGGTCCTCGGCGGCCCGCGCGCGGTGCACGACGGCGCGCGCTGTGGTGTGCGCCACCTCGTCGCGCAGCGCGGGATCCAGGTCGCCGGGGATCTGCTCGGCGGTCTGCGGGTCGAGCATGGCGGGCCGGCGGGGCCGGCGGGGCTCGGGCATGTCGCTCACGGGTACAGTCTCCCGCGGTCCGCGAGAGGCAGGCACCCCGTCCGAGGTGCGCCGCAGCACGCACCCCTGCCGTGACGCCGACCTGGTGGCCGCGTCGCCCGGCCCGGCACCGACCGGCACCGACGTGACGCCGACCTCTCCCCGAGCCGACATACGGTCGCGGACCTAGCATCGAAGCAACAACGGACTGAGGAGACATATGTCCAACTCCGCACCTGGTCAGGCGAGCGTGCGCAGCGCTCACCGGAAGGCCACCGGGCTGGCGATCGCTGCCGCAGTCGGCGGTTTCCTGTTCGGATTCGACTCGTCGGTCATCAACGGCGCCGTCGACGCGATCGAGGGTCAGTTCGACCTCAACTCCACCGTGACGGGCCTCGTGGTCGCGGTCGCCCTGCTGGGTTGCGCGCTCGGCGCCTGGTCCGGCGGCAAGCTGGCGGACCGGTGGGGTCGCACCCACGTCATGGTGCTCGGCGCGGTGCTGTTCTTCGCGTCGTCGATCCTGTCGGCGATCGCGTGGAGCGCCTGGGACCTCGCTCTCTGGCGTTTCATGGCGGGCGTCGGCATCGGCATCGCGTCGGTGATCGCTCCGGCGTACATCGCGGAGATCGCGCCCGCGGCGGTGCGCGGCCGCCTCGGCTCGCTGCAGCAGCTCGCCATCACCGTCGGTATCTTCACGGCCCTGCTCTCGGACCAGATCCTCGCCACATCCGCGGGTGGCGCGGCGAACGAGCTCTGGCTGGGCTGGGAGGCGTGGCGCTGGATGTTCCTGGTCGCCGTGATCCCTGCGGCCGTCTACGGCATCCTCGCGCTCCGCATGCCGGAGTCGCCGCGCTATCTGGTCACGAAGGGCAAGGACGACGACGCGCGACGGGTGCTCGCGAGCGTCCTCGGGCCGGACGAGGACGTGGACGAACGGATCGCGGAGATCCACCACTCGATCAGCAAGGACGAGGAGAACGCCGAGCTCGGCAGCCTCAAGGGCGACCGGTTCGGGCTGAAGCCGATCGTGTGGGTCGGCATCGTGATGGCGATCTTCCAGCAGTTCGTCGGCATCAACGTGATCTTCTACTACTCCACCACGCTGTGGCAGGCCGTCGGCTTCGAGGAGTCGCAGGCGTTCCTGGTCTCGACGATCACGGCCGTCACGAACGTCGCCGTGACCTTCATCGCCATCGCGCTGATCGACAAGGTGGGCCGTCGCCCGCTGCTGCTGATCGGCTCGGCGGGCATGGCGGTCTCGCTCGGGCTGATGGCGGTGTGCTTCACCCAGGCCACGGGCTCGGGCGAGGACATCACGCTGGCGGCCCCGTGGAGCATCATCGCGCTCATCTCCGCGAACGCGTTCGTCGTCTTCTTCGGCGCGACGTGGGGCCCGCTGATGTGGGTGCTGCTGGGCGAGATGTTCCCCAACCGCATCCGCGCCGCGGCGCTGGGCGTGGGCGCGGCCGCCAACTGGATCGCGAACTTCGCGATCACGCTGACGTTCCCGCCGATGCTGGCGACCTTCGGCCCGGCGATCCCGTACCTGATGTACGCGATCTTTGCGGTGCTGTCGTTCTTCTTCGTCCTGGGCAAGATCCCCGAGACGAAGGGCGTGGAGCTCGAGGACATGGCGGGCGAGGCATACAAGCGCGCCTGACGGCCGCACGCTCCCTGCACGGCCCGCGACGTCCTGGACGTCGCGGGCCGTCGTCGTCCCCGACCCGGTGAGACGCCCGTCACCACCAGGACACTTGCTTGCTGCAAGCACCACGAGTATGTTTGCACTCTGCAACCAGTCGGCCCGCCTCCGGGTCGCACCGCTCCGGCCCTCCGGCCCCGAGCACACCCCCCTCTTCCCGCAAAGGCACCGACATGTCCGTGACCCGCACCGCGGCCCGCGACCTCGTGCAGTCGCTCGAGGAGCTCTCGCGCGCCCAACGCGAGGCGGCCATGGTCATCGCCCGCGACCTCGACCTCCCACGCGCCGGGCTCGGCGCCCTGCACCTGCTCACGCGGTGCGGACGCGTCCAGCTCACCGACGTCGCCACCAAGCTGCGCGTCGACGTCTCCGTCGCGAGCCGCCAGGTCAGCGCCCTCGTCGACGCCGGCCTCGTGCTCCGCACGGTGGACGACGACGACCGTCGCGTCCGCTACCTCGCGCTGACGGACGCCGGCCGCGAGTTCGCGGAGGCGTCCTTCCGCCGCATCGACGACCTCGTCTCCGAGTCCTTCTCCGACTGGTCGGACGAAGACCTCGCCGACGCCACCTCCCGGATCCGCAGCGTCGCGGCCTCCCTCACCACGACCCACGACCGCGCCCTGGCGCACGAGGAGATCCCCGCACGATGAGTCAGTCCCCCGTCCCCGCGCCCCAGGCGCCGGACCTCTCCGCCCCGCCGGCCCCGGCGATGACCCGCCGCGAGGTGCTCGAGGCCCTCTCGGGCATCCTCCTCGGTGTCTTCGTCTCGCTGCTGGCCACCACGATCACGTCCACGTCGCTGCCGCGCATCGTCGCCGACCTGGGCGGCTCCCAGCACTCCTACACCTGGGTCGTCACGGGCATGCTGCTCACGATGACGATCTCGACGCCGCTGTGGGGCAAGCTCGCCGACCTGACGAACCGCAAGGTCCTCATCCAGATCGCGCTGGGCATCACCGTCGTCTCGGCGGCCGCGGCCGGCCTGTCGCAGAACATCGAGACCCTCATCGGCTTCCGCGCCCTCCAGGGCATCGGCGCCGGCGGTCTCACCGCCCTCGCCACCGTGCTCATGGCCGACATCATCAGCCCCCGCGAGCGCGGCAAGTACATGGGCCTCATGGGTGGCGTCATGGCCGTCGCCCAGATCGGCGGCCCGCTGCTCGGTGGCGTCCTCACCGACTCGCTGAGCTGGCGCTGGACCTTCTTCGTGGGCATCCCGTTCGCCGTCGCGGCGTTCGTCGTGCTCCAGAAGACGCTGCACCTGCCCAAGCGCGAGCAGCGCGCGGTGAAGATCGACTACGCGGGCGCCGTCCTCATCGCCGTCGCCGTGGCGCTCCTGCTCCTGTGGGTCACCTTCGCGGGCGACCAGTTCGAGTGGGCCTCGTGGCAGACCGCCGCGATGGTCGGTGGCGCCGTCGTCGCGCTGGTGGCCGCCGGCTTCGTCGAGCGGGCCGCGGCCGAGCCGATCATCCCGCTGCACCTGTTCAAGAACCGCACGTTCGTGCTCGCCGTGATCGCGTCCGCCTCCGTGGGCGTCGCCATGTTCGGCACCGCGGTGTTCCTCAGCCAGTACTTCCAGCTCGCCCGCGGCAAGACCCCCACCGAGTCCGGCCTGCTCACCATCCCGATGGTGATCGGCACGATGCTCGCCGGCATCGTCCTGGGCCGCATCATCTCGAACACCGGGCGGTACAAGGCGATCATGGTGGGTGGCGCCGTGGTGCTGTCCGCCTCGCTGTACGGCCTGTCCACCATCGAGGTCGACACGAGCTTCGTGCTCATCTCGGTCTTCCTGTTCGGCCTGGGCATCTCGGTCGGCGCGCTCATGCAGAACCTCGTGCTGGCCACGCAGAACACCCTCGACGTGCACGAGATGGGCGCCGGCACCTCGGGCGTCGCGTTCTTCCGCTCCCTCGGTGGCGCGATCGGCGTCTCCGCGCTCGGCGCGGTGATGGCGTCGCACATCAAGTCGGACCTGGTCACCGGTCTCGCGAAGCTCGGCATCCCGGCCGACGCCACGGGCGCCGGCTCAGGCGTCGTGCCCTCCGACCTCGCCAGCCTGCCGGCACCGGTGCGGTCCGTCATCGAGTCCGCGTACTCGGACGGCATCACGACGATCTTCCTGTACGCCGTGCCGATGGCCGTCATCTCCCTCATCGCGGTGCTGTTCATCAAGGAGATCCCGCTGGGCCAGCGCTCCGGCATCGAGCAGGTGCTCGACGAGGAGCAGAGCGCCCCGCTCGTCGCCGTCCAGGCCTCCGCACCCGTCGCCGCGCAGAGCGTCGCACCGGTCGCCGCGCAGGACGCCGAGCGGGTCACCGACCGGGCCTGACACCGGTCCACACCCCCGGACGGGGCCGATTTCACCCGCTGCGGCCCCGTCCGGGCGTAACTTCCCCCGCTGACGGCACTCCCGTTTGCCTCGGCGAAGCCTCATGATGGGCGCATGCACGACGCAGCCGCACCGCCCACGCCAGACCCGGCCACCGACCCGTTCGGTGCCCTCGAACGGGAGATCCGGGTCCTGATCCGTCGCGCCCAGTCGTCCGCGGCCCAGACCGCGCGGCGGGTGCATCCTGAGCTCGAGGCGTCGGCGTACCCGATCCTCGCGCACATCGACTCCCACCCCGGGATCCGTGGCTCCGACCTCGCCGCCCACTTCGGCGTCGGGCGGGCCACCGTCTCCCGGCAGCTGAGCCGGCTGGTGGAGCTGGGCCTCGTGCAGCGCGAGGTCGACCCGGAGGACACCCGCGGCCAGCGCATCACCCTGACCGCCGACGGCGCGCACCGGTTCGCCCGGGCGCGCGACGGCCGCATCGAGATGTACAAGGACGCGTTCGGCGACTGGGACGAGGCCGACGTCGCCCAGCTCGCCACGCTGCTGCACCGCTACTCGGACGACTTCGTGCGCTGGCGGGACTCGCGCTCCTGACCTGTTCCCTCCGAGGACGGCGAGGTCCCGCTCCGGGGCCTCGCCGTTCTCGTGCCGCCGGCGAGGCGCCCCTCAGGCGACGAGCCGGGCGCGCAGCGCGTCCAGCGTCGCGCCGTCCCCGCCGTGCGCGAGGAACCAGCCCTGCGCGCCGTCGTCGTGGGCCGCGAGCCGGTCCAGCACGGCCTCGATCGCCCACCCCGGCGCGGTGAGGAGCTCCGGAGGCAGCCGTGCCAGCACGTGCGCGTCCGGGACGGCCAGGTTGGCGGTGGCCGCGGCGCGCGTGATGATGTCGGGCATCCGCGGCCCGGTCCGCTCATAGTCCGCGACGATCGCCGCCCGGTCCACGTCCAGCAGCGCCAGCACGAGCGCGACCGCCACGCCCGTGCGGTCCTTGCCCGCCGTGCAGTGCACGAGGACGGGCCCGTCGCCCGTCGCGACCAGGCGCACCGCCTCGACGAGGTGCCCGGCGCCCGGCTCGTCCAGCATCGCCAGGTACAGGTCTCCCAGCCCGGGGACCGGGGCCGGGGCGACGGCGCCCTCCATGGCCGTGCCGTCCAGGACCGGCAGCGCCACCACGCGCGCGACGGACGTCAGCGGGTGCGGTTCGCCGTTCTCCCCCGGGTCGCGCAGGTCGAGCACGGTCCGCGGGGGCCAGGCGACGTCGGCCGGGTCCCGGTCGCCGGACCGTGGCGCGTCGGAACGCAGCAACGCCCCGGGCCGGAGGCCCGGGGCGGCAGACGCGACGTCGCGCAGGTTGACCAGGTGGTCGGGCACGTGGCTGGACACGGTGTCGGTCACGTGCCCGACCCTAGCCCGGTCAGTCCTCCGCGGCTTCGAACGTCAGGCTGAGCGAGTTCATGCAGAACCGGTCGCCGGTCGGCGTCTGGGGCGCGTCGTCGAACACGTGCCCCAAGTGCGAACCGCACCGCGCACAACGGACCTCCGTCCGGACCATGCCGTGCGACCGGTCCTCCAAGAGCTCCACGCTGTCGCCCGCCAGCGGCGTGTAGAACGACGGCCAGCCGCAGTGCGAGTCGAACTTCGTCTCGCTGCGGAACAGCTCGTGGCCGCAGGCACGACAGTGGTACACGCCCACGCGCTTCTCGTCGAGCAGCTCCCCGGTCCACGGCCGCTCGGTGCCCGCCTGCCGCAGCACGGCGAACTCCTGGGGGTTGAGCTCCACCTGCCACTGCTCGTCGGACTTGGTGACTTCGTACGTCATGTGACACCTCCGTCGTGCACAACTCAGGCGGGGCTACGCGTGTTCCGGGTCCGCGCGACCGCGGACCGCGGCGGTCAGCGGCCGGCGATCAGGCCGCGCCGCCGGGGCCACGGCCCCGACCGCCGCGACGACGGCGACGGCGGGCCGGCGCGGAACCGTCCGCACGAACCGCCGACGGCGCGCCGCCCGACGACGCAGCGGCCTGGGGACGCTGCCCCTGGCCGCGGCCGCCCTGCGCCTGACCGCCCTGCGACTGACCGGTCCGCGAGCGGCCGCCGTGCCCGGCGTGTCCACCCTGGCCACCCTGACCGCCCTGCGTGGGACGCGCCGTGCCCTTGCGCCGCTGCGGCGCGGGAGCTGCGGGAGCGGGCGGTGCCACGTACGGGGCGACGTCGCCGACGAGGGCGGAGACCGTCGCGTCGCCGGGCACGACCTGCTGCGGGCGGGCCGTGATCTTGGCCTTGCGGGTGAGGTCGCGGACGTCGCCGCGCTGCTCGGGCAGCATCACGGTGACGACGTCGCCGACGGAGCCCGCACGGGCCGTACGACCGGACCGGTGCAGGTACGCCTTGTGCTCGGCCGGCGGGTCCACGTGCACCACGAGCTCGACGTCGTCGACGTGGATGCCGCGCGCCGCGATGTCGGTCGCGACCAGCACCTTGACGTCGCCGGACGAGAACGCCGCGAGGTTCCGCTCGCGCGCGCCCTGCCCGAGGTTGCCGTGCAGGTCGACGGCAGGCACGCCGGCGCCGGTGAGCTGCTTGGCGAGCTTCTTCGCCTGGTGCTTGGTGCGCGTGAACAGCACTCGACGGCCCGTGCCGGAGGCGAGCGCGTGCACCACGTCCTTCTTCGCGTCGGCGTCGGCCACCGCGAGGATGTGGTGCGTCATCTGGGGCGGCGGCGCCGCGGCGTCGTCCACCGAGTGGGTCACGGGGTTCTTGAGGTAGCGCTTGACGAGGACGTCGACGCCGTTGTCCAGCGTCGCCGAGAAGAGCAGGCGCTGCCCCTCGCGCGGCGTGCGGTCCATGATCCGCTTCACGCCGGGCAGGAAGCCGAGGTCGGCCATGTGGTCGGCCTCGTCGAGCACCGTGATCTCGACGTCGTCGAGCGTGAGGTGCTTCTGGCCGAGGAGGTCCTCGAGGCGGCCGGGGCAGGCGATGAGGACGTCGACGCCCGCGTTCAGCGCCGTCACCTGGCGCGACTGGGCGACCCCGCCGAAGACCGTGGTGGTCACGAGACCCAGGGCCTTCGCGAGCGGCTCCATGGTGGCGTTGATCTGGTTCGCGAGCTCGCGCGTCGGGCACAGCACCAGCGCGCGGGGGCGGGCGGCACGACGGCGGGGGCGGCCGGCGGCCACCGCCTGCGCGGCCGACGTCGCGAGCCGCGTCACGACGGGCAGCGAGAACGCGAGCGTCTTGCCGGAGCCGGTGCGGCCGCGGCCGAGGACGTCGGTGCCGGCGAGCGAGTCGGACAGCGACGCCGTCTGGATGGGGAACGGGGTGGTGATGCCCTGGTTCGTGAGCTCACGGACGACAGGGGTAGGCAGGCCGAAGTCGGCAAAGGTAGTCAAGAAGTGGGCCTCTCGGGCTCGGACGTCAGGGACGTCGAAGGTCGGGGTTCCGCCGCACGCAATCCGGGGGGATCTCCACGACGCGGGGCGCGCGGACGCGCAGCCACCTCCACCATTGTCTCACGTCCGCCCGCCGGCCCCCCGACCGTCCGTCCAGGTGGCCGTGGTGGAATGGCCGCCGTGGACGACTTCCTCGCGAACGTCACCGACGTGCTGACGCAGATCTGGACGGCCGCCACCACCCCGGTGCCGCCCCCGCCCCAGGCGGTGGTGCTCTCCGCCGGCCTGGTCGCCCTCGCCGTGGTTCTCGTCACCCCGGTGTGGCGGGTGGCGCGCCATGTCGTGACGATCGCGCACGAGGGCGCGCACGCCGTGGCCGCGATGGTGACCGGGCGGCGGCTGGACGGGATCCGCCTGCACTCCGACACCTCGGGACTCACCGTGTCCGCGGGGCGACCCCGCGGGTTCGGCATGATCGTCACCGCGTTCGCCGGCTACGTCGGGCCCGGCCTCACCGGTCTGGGCGCCGCGTGGCTGCTGCGGCACGGCTACGCGGTCGGGCTGCTGTGGCTGCTGGTGCTGCTGCTCGCGCTCCTGCTGCTCAAGATCCGCAACTGGTTCGGGCTGTGGTCGATCCTCGTGAGCGGCGCCGGACTGGTCGCCGTCTCGTGGTGGCTGGACCCTGCCACGCAGGCCGCCGTCGCGTACGCCGTCACCTGGTTCCTGCTGCTGGGGTCGGTGCGGCCCGTCTTCGAGCTGCAGGCGCAGCGTTCCCGCGGCCGGGCCCGCCGGTCCGACGCCGACCAGCTCGCGGTGCTCACGCACACCACCGGGGTCCTGTGGGTGGTGGTGTTCCTGCTCGTCACGGTGGGCTGCCTCGTGCTCGGCGCCGGCTGGATCATCGAGCCCGCAACCTGACCATCACATCCGCGCGTAGCGGGCGCGGGCGAACGAGTACACGCCGTAGGCGGCGATCCCCACGCCCGTGACGACCAGCAGGACCGTGCCGAAGGGCTGGTCGCGGATGGTCCGGAGCGCGTCGTCGAGGCCACCGGCCTTCTGCGGGTCCGCCGTGACGGCGGCTGCCACGAACAGCCCGCCGACGACGGCGAGGGCGACACCTTTCGCCACGTAGCCCACCTGCCCGAGCCGCACGACCGCCTGGCCGACGGCTCCGCCACCGGTCCCCTGCAGGTCGTCGACGAACGACTTGCGCCAGCCGCTGACGACGTGCACCACGCCGCCCACGACGACGGCGAGGCCGACCGCCCCGACGAGCCAGCGCCCCGCGGTCATGTGCAGGACGTCCGCGGTGAGGCCTTCCTCGGACCCACCGCCCGCCGCGCCGGTCGCGACGCCGACGGCCATCGCCGCCAGCGCCCCGTACAGCACCGCCTTGCCGCCGGCCTTGATCCGCTCGCGGGCCTGCTTGCTCGACTCCGCGCCGGGGACACCGACGAGCGTCTCCGTGAGCTGCCAGAGCGCGAGCGCGGCGAAGCCCGCCGCCGTGAGCCACAGGAGCACGGCGCCGCCGGGCGCCGCCGCGAGCTGACGCAGAGCACCCTGCTGGTCGGGGCTGCCGCTCGGGGAGCCCACGGCCAGGCGGATCGCCAGCCAGCCCAGCAGCAGGTGCAGCACCCCGGAGGAGATGTAGCCGCCGCGGGCGAGGACCTGCAGGGCTGGGCTGCGGTTCGCCCGGCGCGGGGTGCTCGACGGGGACGCGGACCGCTTCGACGACACGGGCACTCACACCTTTCTCGGTGCCGCGCGGGGTCGCGGCGCGTCACACCTTGGCGCACGGCGGGGCCGCACGCCAGCGCGGGGACGAACGCCGTCAGCGGGGGTCGACGGAGGCGACGGGGAGTCGACCGTCCCGTCGGGTGGACGCGCGACGGCCGGGCACGGGAGCCATGCCCCGTGCC